>NZ_JADPLO010000128.1:0-4441 GCF_015667765.1 Bacteroides sp. 1001302B_160321_D4
CACTTACATTCACTGATGGTATCGAAAAGATAGATGCTAAAATATACTGTCAGTCACAAGAAGGACTTCAAAATTTGCTTAGAATTCAAAAATGTATAAATGTAGATTCCGAAAATAAAATCATTGATTTACAAGATCTTCTAAAACATGGAGCCGGTAATATAATTGTATTTAGCAAATATGCGTCATTTTGGTTGAAAGAAATAGGTAATAATCTTGACCGTTTTTTCGATAGTTTTGACGATTGCTTTTATCAATTAGATTTATCGGAATTCAAAGCTGAACGTATTGATATTAAAGTACTAGATGCTACAAAATGTTACTTTGACTACATATATGATACAGGCGATCTTCCTCCAGTATTAATTTGTGACTGCTATTATTTGGACAAAGATGATGCAAAAAACAAAATCATCCTTAACAAAATTGCTGAAGGAGCGGCGCATGAACAAAGTGATGACCAATATTTTAAAGATCTGGATGAACATTGGAACACTATGTCTGGCTTGTTTGATGAACACAAATGGGACATAGAGGATATATTCAATTGGGCATGTGAAAATACTGTCAAGATTGCTAAAGGAGCAGAAGCAAGATATGAGATTGAACGCAACTTTATGCCTCAATATGACATGGCCGACAATGAAAAATCAAAATACGCCAACCGGCATGAAATGTTTTTGGACTTGCTGGAAGACGGGTTTAATAAATTGGTTCCAAAAGATAAAGAAGACATATATCGCAAACAATTGGATCATGAGATTTACGTATTAGAATCAACCAATAATGTAGATTACATGCTCGTACAATATGATACTGTTAATTGGGCACGCAAAAATGGAATATTAGTGGGATGCGGACGTGGTTCTGCTGGAGGGTGTCTAGTTTTATACCTATTGGGAATAACACTTATAGATCCAATAAAATACGATTTGTTATTTGAACGCTTCCTTCTTCCAGAACGTGCAGGACTATACCCTTCAGATGTGACCATTATTGGAGATGACGTAGATTCCAATCAATATATCGAAGTTACATTAGAAAATCATAAAACTTATAAAATAGACAAAGACGCACAGTTACTTGTGAAACGTGCCGGAATGGATGATCCTATTGTAGTATATGCAGATGAACTGCAAACTGACGATGATATTCAATTTGATAATCGAGATCTTTTATTTACTCTAAACGAAATTTGATTATGATTCCAATTTTAAGAAAAGTGGGATGGGATTTAAATCCCAATGACAAGGTAGTTAATGCCATCCTCAAAAGATGTGAAGCCAATAATGGCGAGTGTCCATGCCACAATGACTCCAAAGACAAACGATGTCCGTGCAGCTCGTATAGAGAACATGATGTTTGTCATTGCAATTTATATGTAAAAATCGAAAAATAAAAAGGTATGGAAGATATGATTTTGACAGAAGAGATGCAAAAAATAATGAATCTCATTCAAGATGATGAGAATAATGTATTCGTAACAGGTAAAGCCGGTTCTGGAAAGACTACATTTCTAAAATATCTAATTGAAAAATCCGGGAAGAATTGCATTGTAGCTGCCCCAACAGGCATAGCAGCCATTAATGCAGGGGGCGTTACATTGCATAGTCTATTTGGCATTCCTTTTGGACCTATTACACCTTACGACCGACTGGAAAACAAATTTTCAGAATACAAGGTAGAACTATTGCTCAAAATGGAATTGCTGATTATTGATGAAATAAGCATGGTACGCCCAGATATTCTGGACACCATTGATCGCAAACTACGGTGGGTTTACGAAAGTGATGAACCATTTGGCGGTGTACAAGTAGTAATGTTTGGCGATCTTTTTCAATTGCCTCCAGTAACAAAGAAACAAGAAAGAGAAATATTGTCTGACTTTTATGATGGCTTTTTCTTTTTCAACGCCTTAGTTTTCAAACGCACAGGTTTCCACATTGTAGAGCTAACAAAAATATTCAGGCAAACAGAACCTGAATTTATTAATGTACTCAACAATATTCGTAATTACCAGGTAACATCCGATGAACTGGATTTATTAAGCGAATTGAAAGACCGCAAAATCAGTAGCAGTTATGATAACGAATACATCCATATTTGTACACACAAAGCTGATGTTGAGAGAATTAATGCCGACAAATTAGGGGAACAAGAGATACGAAACTATGATATAGTTATCAAGGATAAGTTCCCAGAATCATCTATACCATGTGATTTACATTTAAAACTTCGAGTTGGGGCAAGAGTTATGTCATTGGTTAACGACTCATTAAAGGGTTATTATAATGGTATGCTTGGAATTGTGACCGCATTAGAAGATAACGTAATTACAGTACGTATGGATAATGGCCGGACTATCAAATTTGAACGTTATACATGGAGTAATACGCAATATACTTTAAAAGATAATGAGATTGTAAAAGAAGAAATTGGTTCATGTACTCAATTCCCATTAACATTGGCATGGGCCATTACCATTCATAAAAGCCAAGGACTTACATTCGATAAAATTATCATTCATGTATCACATACTTTTTGTCCTGGACAACTATACGTAGCCCTTAGCCGATGTAGAACGCTGGAAGGCATCGTTTCAGATGCTTTTATCACCAAACAAATGATTATTCCTGAATATGCTCTAATTGATTTTGAAAGGGCATACAAATCAGAAGGTAACTATTATGGTAAACGGTTAGATTAATTAAAAATGAAAGTCATATCAGTTAAATATAAAACATCTTCAACAGAGGTGAAAGCCATAGATTGTTTTGTGGACAGTGGTTATTTGCAAGGTCCTGGAGGTTCCCTTCCAGATGTGGATGT
The DNA here is from genome assembly GCF_015667765.1 of Bacteroides sp. 1001302B_160321_D4. NCBI lineage: Bacteria > Pseudomonadati > Bacteroidota > Bacteroidia > Bacteroidales > Bacteroidaceae > Bacteroides > Bacteroides sp. 1001302B_160321_D4. The sequence goes on from NZ_JADPLO010000128.1 coordinate 2,830, forward strand.
AGACTTCCAATCAGACCGTAGACAAGAGGTAAAAGAGTATATTGAACGCCGTTATAACCATGATGGTAAACAACGTGTGTTTTCTGCCGGAACCTTTACGACTTTAAAGTTGAAAGCAGTTCTTAAAGATGTAGCGCGTGTACATCGAGTACCGGTAAATATTGTAAATTATATCACAGCTATATTTGAAGATGACAATATGAGCTGGACAGACCTGTTTACAATGGCTGCTACCAATAAAAAAATACATAGCTTCATAATGGAGTACCCACAAGTAATTGAAGATATTCGTACTTTGATGGGACAACCTCGTTCTTCATCAGTTCATGCCTCTGCCCTACTAGTGACCCCAGATTCAAAAGATGGAAAAGATTTGGAATGCTTTGACTTTACTCCTATAAAGAAAATAGACGGTGTGTTGATTTCCGAATTTGACGGTTATTCATTAGACGAACAGGGATTACTAAAAAATGACTGTCTTGGTATTAAGGAATTGTCAAAACTACAAGCTGTCATCAATATATGTAATGATAAATATCATACCGATATTACTTTTCAAAATATCGTGCAAAGCGGACTAGATGATCCTAAAGTATATCAACTACTGCAAAAGGGATACACCCAAAATATCTTCCAGTTTTCATCTAAAGGGATGACTAAATTTTTGGTAAGTATGCAACCAGATAAAATTGAAGATTTAATCGCAGCCAATGCCTTATTTCGTCCAGCAACACTAGATTCCGGATCTACAGATAAATATGTAGACTGCAAATTGGGAGATGCAGATCCTGTATATCTATGGGGAACATACAATGCCATGAAGAATACTTATGGTGTGCTGTGTTACCAGGAACAGCTAGCACAGATTGCACGCGAAGTTGGAAAATTCAGTTTAGGTGAAGGTGTCAAATTGGTAAAACTTATATCCAAGAAAAAAGTAGATAAGATTCTTGCCTTACGAGACAAGTTTATGGCCGGAGCTAATGAAAATGGTTGCCCAAAAGAAGATGCAGAAGCAATATGGCACATGTTTGAGGTAGCTGGTGGTTATCTTTTTAACAAAAGTCATGCAACCGCTTACGCTGTTACCGCCTATGCCGGAGCCTACCTTAAAGCCAATTACCCTACAGCTTTTTATACCATAGCTCTTCAATGGGCTAAAGATGATGAAATTCCTACATTAATGAGTGAGATGGAACTATGCAGTGAAGCAAAAATAGTTCCACCAGATATAAATGTAAGTGGCGGAACCTTTATTACAGACTATGAAACCAATAAAATTTTTTGGTCTCTTTCTCGTATTAAAATGTTGGGAGCTAAAGCTACAGAATGGATTATAAACGAACGAAATGTACGCGGAGAATTTAGTTCTATTGAAAACTTTATAGAACGAATATTCCGGTATAAATTAAAGCTGTACAAATATTGGGATGATCCAGACAACCCGAATGAAGCTACTAAATGCCCAGTTAATGCAAGACATGTCCGTCATTTAATATTATCCGGATGTTTTGACAAAGTAGAAAATGCCCAATCAGTCATAGAACGATATGCCATTTTAGAAAAAGCCGCAAAATGTTTAGGTTTTGAAATATCCGAAAAAGATATACCG
>NZ_JADPLO010000129.1:0-4228 GCF_015667765.1 Bacteroides sp. 1001302B_160321_D4
ATTTCGTTCTACTCAATCCTTTGTGCTGTTATCTCCCTATTGTTCGCTTGTTTCATGTGCTATCTTTGGACGGATGCAGCCAAAGACCGGGACAACTACAAGCAGTATTATGAATACTACCAAGAGCAGGCAAGGGAACAAAAGGGGAATAAATAAACATCTAACTTTACGAATTATGGGAACAACAACGGAACACGAAGAACCCCGGTTCTTCTTCATACTGAACAAGGGTGCGAAGTCCGGCGGCGAAATCACCCATGCCGTCCTAAACGGTAGTATCGTTTCGAAGCCGGCAGGCTGGGACGCCTTTCATGGGCTTGCACTGGCGAGAGAGAAACTAAGCAGCGAGGAAATACAACAGCAGATGAAAGAACTTGGTGTAGAAATGGAAATCGTTCCTCTGATTTGACAAGATTACCCGGAGTGTTTCAGCCGGGTAATCTTGTTACTTATCCTTGATTTTCCCTTTAAGGGCGTTTATAATCCACCCTTTCGGATTGTTCTTTTCTCGTGATTTTCCGTTTAGGAGAGCCAGTTCTCCGATAAGGTCGGTTATCTTTTCTTGTGCCGTTATGAATGTCTCTTTGTTCCGGTTTATCTCTTCCGATGTGAAGCCGCAGGAATAACGGAGGTACTCGTACACATGGCTGTCTATCTGATATCGTGCTGTAACCTTTGCTTGCAATTCTTTCCCTTCCAGTTCTTCATCTCTGAACTGTGGTTGATAGACCGGGTAGAACCTAAACCCGGTCACCTTGCTACGTTTGTTGTTTGGGTTTTCACGCACTTTCACGTAGTTGAAAGTGTATGGGCAGCTCTCATCAAGCGCAGCCTTTGCTGGTTTCAAAACTCTTTCCTCAAAATGATCTATTCTGTCTTTTCCGTTCTTGTCCTTGTATTTGTCCGCAGGTATGCCAAGACGGTCTTTCAAGTTTTCAAGGGATATATCCAAAGGGTACACCTGCCCACTCATTAACATGTAAAACCTAAGGGAATACCCAGTAGGTAGCGCAAGAGCCTTGTTTAACTCAAATTCTCTGTACCCCTTGGCGAACTTGGTAAACACATCCCAAAGGTCGTTAGACACACGAAAGGTTATAATGCCAGTGCGTTTTTTATATTTTGGGTTAGATATAAATCCGCACTTCCACCATTCCTCGTCATCTTCGTAAGTAAAAAAACGTCCTGCCAAAGAATCGAGTGCGGCTATGATTTCATTGTAATCACGTCCGGAAAAAATAACGTCAGATACATGCATTTGTGCATCAACATCCCAAAGTCCATGCTCAAACTTGCGTTTCGTGCCTGCATAATCTTTCAGTTTTACTCCCTTTAGTTCAGCTTGGCACGCTTCCAGTATGCGAAGAACTATTCTTTGTTCGTGTATGGACATGTCTTGCTGTTTTGACCATGTATATACCCATGAAACAACAACATCTTTATTCTTGGTAATAGGTAGTTTCTTTTTCATAAACGATTGATTTGCTGCAAATATACACAATCCCCACATTAAAACAAAAAAAGAGGGGTAAAACTCCCAAAGTGTGGGGACTAATTTACTTTTAAACTCCCAAAGTGTGGGGACTAAACTCCCAAAGTGTGGGGAAACACATGTTCTAATCCCTTTATTTATGGGCGTTTGCGAAGAAGTGATAGAGCATATTACAGACGATGCTTATAACAGACAAGGGGAATTTATAGAGCTAAGTGGTTGATTTACTGTCGGAAAAAGAAAAACGATAGGGAAAAAGAGCAAAGCAAAACCAACCAACGGGCGGTAGGATTGGAAACGGGTTTTTATGGCGTGTACACGTTTGTGTACAAAATGTTTGTATTTTATTGAAATATAGCTATCTTTGTGCTGAATTTAAAAGCAAACAGATATGGAAGCATTATCAGTAAGAGAATACCGTAACAACCTCGCAGCGTCTTTCACCAAAGCTGACAATGGCGAGCAGGTACTAATTCGCAGGAAAAACGAGATTTACGCTTTGGTAAAAGTTGGTCGTGAAGATTTGATGATAACCCCGGAGCTGCAAGCAAGGATTGACAAGGCAAGGGAAGAAATCAAATCCGGAAAGTGTGTTACCCTCAAAAGCAGTGAGGATATTGACGCTTATTTCGATAGTCTATGATGTACACAATTAGGGTTTCCGACGGGGTGGATAAGGTGATTGCCAAATGGAAGAAATCAAACCCCAATTTGTTCAAGAAGTATAAGAAAATCTACAAAGAATTGTTAGAGCACCCTAAGACTGGGCTTGGGCATCCCGAAGCGTTAAGGGGCGGTGGGGATATTACATGGTCTCGACACATTACCGCCCATGACCGGATAATCTATGACATTTACGAGGAAGTGGTAGAGGTCTACATCTTGGAGGTAGAGGGGCATTACAACGATAAATGATAAAACTGTTATGGTCGAATATTGTGTTTACTGGTTAGAGAACGGCGAGCCTATGCACGAGGTGTTCTCTTCTCTTGCCGCCGCCGAGATGTACTCATGTGCGATAAGAGGGAAAGAAAACATTGAATGGGTGGAGGTGTCCGAAGAAGAAACCATTGATTTGGACGAACTGGAAGACATGTTCCCGGATGACTTCTGCGGCGTGTAATCCCCTTGGGTAGAAATGGGGTAGAATTTGTTAGGCTGTGGGGGATTTTCTAACACGCCGGGGCTTTTTGCTGGGCGGTTGGCGTGGATGTATTCCCATGCGGCATGTGTATATATAGCAAGAAGTGTCCTTGTCGGACAATTCTTGCTTTTCTCGCTTTGCTCAAAAAGATTTTAAGATTACCTTTGTGGCATGGAACTAAGACGGAACGAAAAGATTACATTCCGGTGTACCGAACTTGAAAAGGACGCACTTGCGGAGCAGGCAGCCCGGTGCAGTCTAAGCGTATCGGAATACTGCCGGAGTTTGTCCCTTGGGGGGCGCCCAAGGGAGAGGTACACCGAGGAGGAACGGCAGCTTCTCCGGGACATAGCCCAGTTGAAAGGAACGCTCCAACGGCTGAACAACTACTTCGGTGGTCGCCAGTACCGGGAAGTGTTCGAGGAGAACCGGGCACTAATTACAGAGCTCAAAAAAATACTCTCACGATGATAGGGAAAGGGAAAAGCATATCACATGGTGTGGCGGCATTGGAGTACGACCTCGCCAAAGAGATAAACGGGCAGGCAGTAGCCACCGAGATAGCCCGGCATGAACTTTATGGGTGTACTGGTGCGGAAATGGTGCAGGAAATGAAACCGTATCACATTGATTTTCCGAACGTAAAAAACAACTGCCTACGTTTCGAGGTCAGCCCCTCGATAGAGGAAAGCGCCACCTTTACGGATGCGGACTGGGCGGAACTTGGTAACGACTTCATGCAGCGCATGGGGTTGGCGAACCACCAGTACATCATCATCCGGCACAGCGGTACGGAGAGCAAGAAAGAGCAAGCCCACCTGCACATACTGGCAAACCGGGTTTCCCTTTCCGGGGAACTGTACCGGGACAACTGGATAGGGAAAAAGGCAACGGAAGCCGCCAATGCCATAGCCAAGGAACGGAACTTTGTACAGTCGCAGGACATTGGCAAAGTCAACAAAGCGGAAATCAAGGAAGCCATGGACGGCGTATTGAAGAAGATGCAGGGCTTTGACTTTACCAAATTCAAGGAAGAACTTGGTAAGAGAGGTTTTAAAGTCCGGGAAGCCAGGGCAAGCACCGGGAAACTTAACGGCTACTATGTCACAGCCCGAAGCGGTACGGAGTATAAGGCAAGCGAGATAGGGAAAGGCTACACTCTCGCCCATATCGAGCGGACACAAAGCAAACTGAAGTGCAACTCAATGAACATATCTCATGGAAACAAACTCACACCCGGAAGCGGCAGCTTCCAACGTTAAGCAGGGACAGTACAGCCCCCGGAAAAGAAAAGATACAACGCCAAGGGTAAACCCGCAGCTTGCGGTAGAACTGGTGTATCAAGAACTAAAGCGTGTTGAAGTCTATACGAAGCGCATAGAGGACGCAACAGCCCGAAAGGTACAAATAGACGGGAAAAGCCTTGAAAGTGCCGAAAATCGCCTAAAAAACGTGTTGGCGGACTTTGAACGGCAGGGGTACAGAATGAAAAACGGCGGTTATGTGGACAAACGAATTTCGTTCTACTCAATCCTTTGTGCTGTTATCTCCCTATTGTTCGCTTGTTTCATGTGCTATCTTTGGACGGATGC
>NZ_JADPLO010000012.1:0-119254 GCF_015667765.1 Bacteroides sp. 1001302B_160321_D4
CATTCCGAACAGAGAAGTTAAGCCTCGTCACGCCGATGGTACTGCGTAACAGTGGGAGAGTAGGTAGCCGCCGTTTTTAGAGAAGCCCCTTGATTCAGCAACGAATCAAGGGGCTTTCTGTTTTGGGTACTTTGCAAAATTTCTGTTTTTTGATTTATCAATGGTACTTTGGTATACTTGTATTTCCTCTTTTACTACTCTTTTTTATTTTCACCTCTCTATTATATTGTTTTTCATAATAGCATAATCCATTTCAAAATGGTAGGGTGTTTTCCGTTTGTTATTCTTTTTAGTCCTTTTTATTGTTTTGAAAATCAACAACTTACTTACTTTTCTCTTTTTCTGGCATACCTTTAGCATTACTTATGGCAAATAATTAGGATTATTAATCATTTAAAAGGTAAAAACATGGGAATAACACTATCATTTATTTTCTGCTTGTTAAGCGGTTTCGCTTGTTTCTGGCTATTTTGGAAATGTGTAGACTGGTTTGAGAATATTTAAAGAAAAAGGAGAATTGATTATGTACACAGCATTATTCGTATTAGGTATTGCGATCTTCGGTTATTTGATGTACGTGCTCGTCAAACCCGAAAAGTTTTAAAGTAACACACACAGTTTAAGGTAAAAAGTATATGAATATAGAAATTTTAGGCGTGGTTGTTCAGATAGCCTTGATGGTGATTCTGGCTTATCCACTGGGAAAATACATTGCCAAGGTCTACAGAGGAGAAAAGACTTGGTCTGATTTTATGGCTCCTATCGAAAGAGTCATTTATAAAGTTTGTGGAATCGACCCCAATGAAGAAATGAACTGGAAACAATTCCTGAAAGCATTGTTGATTTTGAATGCTTTCTGGTTTTTCTGGGGAATGGTACTCTTGGTTTCACAAGGATGGTTGCCCTTAAATCCGGACGGCAACGGACCGCAAACTCCAGATCAGGCATTCAATACCTGTATCAGTTTTATGGTGAACTGTAACTTGCAGCACTATAGCGGTGAAAGCGGACTTACTTATTTTACTCAACTGTTCGTCATCATGCTTTTCCAGTTTATTACCGCAGCAACAGGTATGGCTGCTATGGCAGGTATTATGAAGAGTATTGCTGCAAAAACAACCAAAACAATTGGTAACTTCTGGCAATTTCTGGTAATAAGCTGTACACGTATTTTATTGCCTCTTTCTCTGATTGTAGGTTTTATCCTGATTCTCCAGGGAACCCCGATGGGATTTGATGGTAAGATGAAGGTAACTACGATGGAAGGCCAGGAACAAATGGTTTCTCAAGGTCCTACGGCTGCGATTGTTCCTATCAAACAATTGGGTACAAATGGTGGTGGTTATTTTGGTGTAAACTCTTCTCATCCGTTGGAGAATCCGACATATCTTACTAATATGGTAGAATGTTGGTCTATCCTGATTATCCCGATGGCGATGGTACTTGCACTGGGTTTCTATACTCGCAGAAAGAAGTTGGCTTACAGTATATTCGGAGTAATGCTTTTCGCTTTTCTGGTAGGCGTATGTATTAATGTCAGTCAGGAAATGGGCGGTAATCCACGCATTGATGAACTGGGAATTGCGCAGGATAATGGTGCGATGGAGGGTAAAGAGGTCCGTTTGGGAGCCGGAGCAACGGCATTATGGAGTATTGTAACTACTGTAACCTCTAATGGTTCTGTGAATGGTATGCATGATTCTACTATGCCGCTGTCCGGAATGATGGAGATGCTGAATATGCAGATTAACACTTGGTTTGGCGGTGTAGGTGTAGGATGGATGAATTACTATACATTTATTATCATTACAGTGTTTATCAGCGGTTTGATGGTAGGACGTACGCCGGAATTCCTCGGCAAGAAAGTGGAAGCCCGCGAAATGAAAATCGCTACGATTGTAGCTCTGCTTCATCCGTTTGTCATTTTGGTATTTACAGCACTCTCAAGTTATATTTATGTGCACCACCCTGATTTTGTGGAAAGTGAAGGTGGATGGTTGAACAACTTGGGATTCCACGGTTTAAGTGAGCAACTTTACGAGTACACTTCTTGTGCCGCCAATAACGGTTCCGGTTTTGAAGGTTTGGGAGATAATACTTATTTCTGGAATTATACGTGTGGTATTGTTCTGATTTTGAGCCGTTTTATTCCTATCATCGGGCAGGTTGCCATTGCCGGATTACTGGCACAGAAGAAATTCATTCCGGAAAGTGCCGGCACATTGAAGACCGATACTTTGACTTTCGGAGTCATGACATTTGTGGTTATCTTCATTATTGCTGCGCTGTCATTCTTCCCGGTACATGCATTGAGCACAATTGCTGAACATTTAAGTTTGTAATACTGAATTAGAGAAGATATGAAAGATAATAAATCAGCTTCTTTGTTTCCAAAGGAGCAAGTTATAGAAAGTTTGAAACAGTCATTCGTGAAACTGAACCCACGGATGATGATAAAGAACCCGATTATGTTTACAGTAGAAGTGGCTACAGTAGTTATGCTGCTCGTAACGCTTTACTCCATTGTAAATTCTTCACAAGGTTCGTTTGCTTACAACATTGCCGTGTTTATCATTCTGTTTGTAACCTTGTTGTTTGCCAATTTTGCCGAAGCTATTGCCGAAGCACGTGGTAAAGCACAGGCCGACAGCTTGCGTAAGACTCGTGAAGAGACACCGGCAAAGAAAGTGGAAGGTAATAAAATCGTTACCGTCAGTTCTTCACAGTTGAAGAAAGGAGATGTGTTTGTTTGTGAGGCCGGAGACGTAATTCCTTCCGATGGTGAGATTATTGAAGGCTTGGCTTCTATTGATGAAAGTGCTATCACTGGCGAGTCTGCTCCGGTTATTCGTGAGGCAGGTGGCGACAAGAGTTCCGTAACGGGTGGTACGAAGGTATTGTCCGATCATATAAAGGTACTGGTGACTACTCAACCGGGAGAAAGTTTTCTCGACAAGATGATTGCATTGGTGGAAGGTGCTTCCCGTCAGAAAACCCCGAACGAGATTGCGTTGACTATTCTGCTGGCAGGTTTTACGCTTGTTTTCGTCATAGTGTGTGTTACCTTGAAACCGTTTGCCGACTATAGTCATACGGTCATCACCATTGCTTCGCTTATTTCTTTGTTTGTGTGTCTGATTCCGACAACTATCGGTGGACTTCTCTCTGCCATCGGTATTGCCGGTATGGACCGCGCACTTCGTGCCAACGTGATTACTAAATCCGGTAAAGCGGTAGAGACTGCCGGTGATATTGATACGTTGTTGCTGGATAAAACGGGTACTATCACCATCGGTAACCGTAAAGCAACTCATTTCCATACGGCTCCGGGTGTCAATTTGCACGATTTTGTAGAGACTTGTCTGTTGTCTTCCTTGTCCGATGAAACGCCGGAAGGTAAGTCTATCGTAGAACTGGGACGCGAGTCGGGCATCCGTATGCGTAACCTAAATACAACGGGAGCACGAATGATTAAGTTTACGGCTGAAACCAAATGTTCGGGAGTAGACCTGGCAGATGGAACACAAATTCGTAAAGGTGCTTTCGACGCTATCCGTAAGATGGTGGAAGGAGAAGGAAATGAATTCCCAAAAGAAGTGGAAGAGATTATCTCTTCTATCTCCAGTAATGGTGGTACGCCGTTGGTAGTATGTGTAAACAAGAAAGTGACCGGTGTCATTGAGTTGCAGGATATTATCAAACCGGGTATTCAGGAACGTTTCGAACGTCTGCGTAAGATGGGAGTGAAGACGGTCATGGTGACAGGAGATAACCCGTTAACTGCAAAATATATTGCCGAAAAAGCCGGTGTGGATGATTTTATCGCTGAAGCTAAACCGGAAGATAAGATGGAATATATCAAGAAGGAACAGCAGGCTGGTAAATTGGTTGCAATGATGGGAGACGGAACGAACGATGCTCCTGCTCTGGCACAAGCCAATGTAGGTGTAGCCATGAATAGTGGTACACAGGCTGCGAAGGAAGCCGGTAATATGGTCGATCTGGATAACGATCCGACGAAACTGATCGAGATTGTGGAAATCGGTAAACAATTGCTGATGACACGCGGCACTCTGACCACTTTCTCTATCGCCAATGACGTAGCGAAGTATTTTGCGATCGTTCCGGCCTTGTTTATGATTGCTATTCCTGAACTGGCAGCTCTGAATATCATGCATCTGCATAGTCCTGAAAGCGCCATTCTTTCAGCGGTCATTTTTAATGCGATTATTATTCCGATTCTGATTCCGCTGGCTTTGCGTGGCGTGCAATACAAACCGATAGGTGCAAGTGCTTTACTTCGCCGTAATCTGTTGATCTATGGTTTGGGTGGTGTGATTGTTCCTTTTGTGGGAATCAAGTTGATAGATTTATTGGTAGGTTTATTCTTTTAATTAAAAAACAATAGCAATGAAAACTTTATTGAAGTCATTAAAAATAACACTTGCTTTTTGTGTCTTTTTCTCCGTGTTCTATATCCTTATCTTGTGGTTGTTTGCGCAGGTTGCAGGTCCTAATAAGGGAAATGCCGAGGTAGCTACGCTGGATGGAAAAGTAGTGGGGGCAGCCAATGTGGGTCAGATGTTTACAAAAGATATTTATTTCTGGGGACGCCCGTCTTCTGCCGGTGACGGATATGATGCTACGAGTTCTGCAGGTAGTAATAAAGGTCCTACGAATCAGGAATATCTGGATGAAGTGAAAGCGCGTATTGATACTTTCCTTGTACATCATCCTTATTTAGACCGTGCGGATGTGCCTGCCGAAATGGTTACAGCCAGTGCTTCGGGGCTGGATCCTGATATTACTCCCCAATGTGCATACGTACAAGTGAAGAGAGTGGCACAAGCACGCGGATTAACAGAAGAACAAGTAAGAGCGATTGTTGATAAAAGCATCGAAAAACCGTTCCTGGGATTGTTGGGAACAGAAAAGGTGAATGTGCTGAAATTGAATATAGCTCTTGAAGAAAGTAATAAGTAGATGAAGATCAGGAGCAGCGTTCCTGTCCGAATCGTTTGGGTGATACCAGCGGTTCAAATAAACAGGGGGGGATGGGGCGCTGCTTTTTTACAGGAACATAAAATAGAATTAGATAAGAAGTATGAAAAGTTTTTTTAGTAAAAAGAGTATTTTAGGAACAATGGCTGTAGCGGCCGTATGTATGTTGGGAACTGGCAATGCACAAGCACAAGAGTTTACTATACAAGGTGATTTGGTAAGTTCGTATGTATGGCGTGGTATTTATCAGGGGGGTGCCGCTTCTTTTCAACCGACTTTGGGATTTAGCGTAGGTAATTTCTCACTTACTGCATGGGGATCAACCAGTTTGAGTGAGAGTAATAAAGAAATTGACCTCACTGCAGCTTATAAGTTTGGTGAAGCAGGACCGACACTTTCAGTAGCCAGTCTTTGGTGGAACGGACAAGCTGATGTAGCCAATGGAGAACTAACAAATGATTATTTCCATTTTAAGAGTGGCGACACCGGACATCATTTTGAAGCAGGATTAGCTTATACGCTTCCTGTTGAAAAATTCCCGTTGTCTATTGCATGGTATACCATGTTTGCCGGTGCTGACAGGAAGATGACTGACAAGGGGGAAGAAAAACAGGCATATTCTTCTTACGTAGAATTGAATTATCCGTTCAGCGTAAAAGGGGTAGACTTGAATGCTACCTGTGGAGTGGTTCCTTATGAAACTCCGCAGTATAATGTGAATGGTTTTGCAGTGACGAACCTTGCTTTGAAAGCAACGAAAGCTATCAATTTTAATGATAAATTTTCATTGCCTATATTTGTGCAAGCTATATGGAATCCGCGTTTGGAGGATGCCCATCTAGTATTTGGCGTAACTTTAAGGCCATAAAATAAACTCATGAATTTTTGTGAACCCGTGGTGATCGTGATGATTGCTACGGGTTAGGATGTTTAAAATAACAGAGCAACATAATGGATGATAGAGAACAAAGTGTACAGCATTTTCTGGATCTGATAAAGAGATCTCAGCGAGGTAAGTTTAAGGTCTATATCGGTATGATAGCCGGTGTGGGAAAGTCATATCGTATGCTTCAGGAGGCACATGAACTGTTGGAAAATGGTGTGGACGTGAAAATCGGCTATATCGAGACTCATGGACGTGTCGGGACGGAAGGGATGCTACAAGGACTTCCTGTCATTCCGCGACGTAAAATCTTCTATAAGGGAAAGGAATTGGAAGAAATGGATTTAGATTCTATTATTCGCCTTCATCCCGAAATTGTGATAGTGGATGAATTGGCACATACCAATGTGGAAGGAAGTCTGAATGAGAAACGTTGGCAAGATGTAATGACATTGTTGGATGAAGGAATCAATGTGATTTCGGCAATCAATATTCAGCACATCGAAAGCGTGAATGAAGAAGTGCAGGAGATTACGGGGATTGAAGTGAAAGAACGGGTGCCCGACAGTGTGCTTCAGGAAGCGGATGAGGTGGTGAATATTGACTTGACGGCAGAAGAACTGATTGCCCGTTTGAAAGCGGGAAAGATCTATCGTCCGGAAAAGATTCAGACAGCATTGGATAATTTCTTTAGAACCGAGAATATTCTTCAATTGCGTGAGTTGGCTCTAAAGGAAGTGGCGTTGCGGGTAGAAAAAAAGGTGGAGAATGAAGTGATGATGGGAGTAGCCGTCGGACTTCGGCATGAGAAGTTTATGGCTTGTATCAGTAGTCACGAGAAAACACCCCGGCGAATTATCAGAAAGGCGGCAAAGTTGGCAACCCGGTATAATACAACTTTTATAGCTTTGTATGTTCAGACTCCGAGAGAGAGTATGGATCGAATTGATTTGGCCAGTCAACGGTATTTGTTGAATCATTTTAAACTGGTGGCGGAACTTGGGGGAGAAGTTGTCCAGGTGCAGTCGAAAGACATTTTGGGGAGCATCGTCAAGGTTTGTAAAGAGAAACAGATATCGACAGTGTGTATGGGAACTCCTAATTTGAGGCTGCCATACGCTATTTGTTCTATACTGGGATATAGAAAGTTTTTAAATAATTTGTCGCAAGCTAATGTAGATTTGATTATACTTGCATAATATTAATCGTATGAACGTTATGAATATTAAAACGAAACTGATTCTTGGCATTGGGATGTTGGCAGGAATGATTATTTTGTTGGTAACACTTTCAGTAGTGAATCTTCAAACTCTGACTGCGACAGAGCCTGATAGTCCTGCTGCTATGCCTGCCTTGGAACGTGCATTGCTATGGATCTCCATAACAGGGGGAATCTGTATCTTGACCGGACTGATATTGCTTTATTGGTTGCCTCGTTCTATCAGCAAGCCGATTAAGGAGCTGAAAGAAGGAATTCTTGAAATAGCCAATCATAACTATGAGAAGCGTCTCGACATGAGTGACAATGAAGAGTTCCGTGAAGTGGCTGACAGTTTCAACCGGATGGCGGAGCGTTTGACTGAATATCGTGCCAGTACTTTGTCGGATATTCTTTCTGCTAAAAAGTTTATAGAAGCTATTGTTAACAGTATTAACGACCCGATTATCGGTCTGAATACAGAACGTGAGGTTTTGTTTATCAATGATGAAGCCTTAAGTATTCTGAATATGAAACGGGAGAATGTGATTCGTAAATCGGCAGAGGAACTTTCTTTGAAGAATGACCTGCTCCGCCGACTAATTCGTGAGTTGGTGACGCCAAGCGATCAGAAAGAGGCTTTAAAAATTTATGCGGATAATAAGGAAAGTTATTTTAAGGTCTCTTATGTCCCGATTATTAATACGGAGGCTGAAAAAGGGGAACCTCACAAACTGGGTGATGTCATTTTACTTAAGAATATCACGGAATTCAAAGAACTGGATTCTGCCAAGACTACATTTATTTCAACGATCTCTCATGAATTGAAAACTCCGATTGCTGCTATTATGATGAGTCTACAACTGCTTGAGGATAAGCGTGTCGGTGCGCTGAATGATGAGCAGGAACAGCTTTCAAAGAGTATCAAGGAGAATAGCGAACGTTTGTTAAGTATCACCGGAGAATTGCTTAACATGACGCAGGTGGAAGCTGGTAAATTACAGTTGATGCCGAAGATCACCAAACCGATTGAATTGATTGAGTATGCGATCAAAGCTAATCAGGTGCAAGCGGATAAGTTTAATATTCAGATAGAAGTGGAGTATCCGGAGGAGAAAATCGGTAAACTGTTTGTCGACAGCGAGAAGATTGCTTGGGTATTGACGAATCTGTTAAGTAACGCTATTCGTTATTCAAAAGAAAACGGGCATGTGGTTATTGGTGCCAAACAGGATGAAAACTGGATTGAATTGTATGTCCAAGACTTTGGCAAAGGCATTGACCCGCGTTATCACAAAAGTATCTTCGACCGTTATTTCCGTGTACCCGGAACGAAAGTGCAAGGTAGTGGCTTGGGGTTATCTATTTCCAAGGATTTTGTGGAAGCTCATGGCGGTACGCTGACGGTAGAGAGCGAATTGGGTAAGGGGAGTCGGTTTGTGATGCGGTTGAAGGCATAGTTTTGAAGGAGTCTATGAAAGAATTAGACTTCCGACAGGCATGAAATCTGCTTGCCGGAAGTTTCTCTGTTCTCTCTTTTTATCGTTTTCTTCTCCTCCAGCATATCCAAATACCACACAGACCAATAATAAATGGGATGCCATAGCAATAGATAATTTTGATAGTAGATAGATCCATAGGAGTCAGGCTGATATCTTTGTCGAGATAAGGGGCTCTGGAAGAAGATACCGGAAATTTATTATAGCATAGCCAACGGAATGAACCGGGAATCATATTGAAGTTGAATGAATAGATACCCGGTCTTGAGCTTTTTTGTAGTTCGGCATTGCTGAAACAGTCTGCATCCCCCAACACAATGATCCGTTGTTTTTTATCTTTGGCTTTAATCTTGCGGGTTAACGCTATTGCCGTGGGATAGGCTCCTAACTTTTCACCTTGAAGAGAGTCTAATGAAAGGGAGTCATTCAAAAAATCTTTTGTTTGATACTCAATCCATGTCTGTTGGGCGTTGCTTTGCAATAAAACTATTGGATGGAATTTTGTTGTATCGACAACTTCCAGAGCAACAGCCGATGGCATGGTGACTGCACTATGCTTCTGCCTGTCAACCATACGTTTATAGAAGCCTCCTATACTGTCGGCGGCTATCTGGGTAGCTTTCGCGAGAACGAGGTCTCCGGGATTAACATCAGAAGGTTGTGCAATGATTCCCGGCAACAGTTTTAAACCGACTTTCCGGAGTAAAGGATTCATTACTTCCTGACGTCCGACGTCGCCCATAATCATCATATTACCTCCGCGTTCAAGAAAACGGTCTATGATTTCTTGTTCTTTGGAACTCATGGAAGAACGCATTTCAGCAATAAGTAATATATTGATATTACTTGGTATATCATTCATATCCTTTAGATTCAGTTCCACCAAATCAAAACCTTGATTAATCATGGAATAACGAAAGCGTCCATGTGTGGCGAAAAGTGAGTAATCCTGATCTCCCTTTTTAGTGGTGGAACGTTCCTGATGTCCTGTGATGGCGCCTACCTTCACAGGAGTAACAAGCATTTTCTTCAATGCTGCGGAGATTTCTGTTTCAGAAGGGTGATATTCCATATCGTCGAACAAACGAAGGCGGGCTTGTTCACCGGAGCCACGTTCAACAACCCGCACAAATCGATAATTTTCTTTAGCCAAGTCTATTTTTTCTTTCAGTTCTTCGGCGCTTTTAAGCTTTTTAGGATTGAAGTTCTTCTTCTTGGCAACTTCATAAGCTATCTCACGAATGTTTTTATTCGGATATTGGCGATAAAGGGTGCTGTCTTTCGGTGTAGAGTAATAGTAAACATACTCCATTTTTATCTCTGGTTTGAAACGTGTGTACATTTTGAAGCGTGCCATATCCTCTTTTTGCTCTCTTGGAGAAGCGACATCAAATTCTTTATCGAAAATATTGACGTAAGTTGTGATCGTCATAGGTCCGGACAATTGCTCCATTACTTTCTGGCTTTCTTCTGAAAGTGTACGTTGTTTGCTGCGGGTAGCATCATAAAAGCCCATCATTGCCGGACGGGAACTGACAAAGCCGATAACTATAATGGTACATACAGCTAAGGCATAGCGCATTGTTTTTGAAAAGAGTGAGCGACGTGTTTTTTCATTATTCAGTTTAATGACCGATAGCCAGAGGAATAATAAAATTACGGCAAGGAAATAGATAACGTCATCGCTACATATCAATCCTCCAACTATCTCACTGGCACGTCCTTTAATGGATAGCCAATAAGTAATTTCTCTAAAGAATATGGACTCCTGTCCAATTCCTCCCACATAATTGAGAAATGCTAATGCGGAAAGGGTGGCAACAGCTGCCACAACCTGGTAAGATGTGAGTGTGGTCATAAAGAGACCGATAGAACAATAGGTCAGTATCAACAGAAACATGGATAACAATCCCGCCAAGATAAGTGTAA
Organism: Bacteroides sp. 1001302B_160321_D4; assembly: GCF_015667765.1. Classification (NCBI taxonomy): domain Bacteria; kingdom Pseudomonadati; phylum Bacteroidota; class Bacteroidia; order Bacteroidales; family Bacteroidaceae; genus Bacteroides; species Bacteroides sp. 1001302B_160321_D4. The sequence goes on from NZ_JADPLO010000012.1 coordinate 10,511, forward strand.
TATCGACATGCGGCACGGAGATAAACATTACGATTGTCGGTAGGGCAAGGATGATGACAAAGATTAGGGCAAATACCACCATTGAAACAAACTTGCCGGTAATGATTTGAACACTGCTTACCGGTGATGAATAAAGTAGTTTGATAGAGCCTGATGAATATTCACGACTCATCAAATTCATGGTTAATAAAGGAATATACAGATAAATGGTTTCTTGTATTACTTCATATATTCCTTTGAGACCAAGGACAAAACCGGCTGTGACGCTAAAAGTGATCGTGTTGCCCAATGCTTTTATTTTTACTATTTCCGTCAGGATATTCATAAAGTCGAATCCTACCTGGCATGTAAATGCGACCAGCAGCAACCATGCGACCGGTGAGTAAAAGAGTACCGCTAGTTCGGTACGGGCTATTCTAAGTATAAGTCTTAAGTTCATCTTTTTCTCTTATTAATTTCTTCTGCGGAAAAACCAGATGCCAACTCCTATAAGTAAGAGGATAGCTGGTATAATGATTATGAAAATAGTTTTCATTGTACCAATATCTTTCACTCCGATCGAAAGTTTATTGTCGGTACAATGGGGACGGCGTATGTCGATTGGAAATTCTCCTCCGGAAAGCCAGCGGAAGCTTTCGATAATCAGATTAAAGTTTCCTGATCTATATCCTTCGCGTGAAAGAGTCAGTTCGGTGTTGCTTATGCAATCCGCATCACCAGAGATGATAATACGCTGCTCTTTATCTTTCAGTTGGCGTGAAAGGGCATAGGCTGTGATATAGGTTTGTTCTTTCTCTCCTGCCGAAGCATTACATTCTACTGGTGATTCCTGTAAATCTGTTTGTTCTTTTTCAATCCATACACCTTTGGCATTTGTTTCAAGAATCGGAGTATATTGGAAGCCGTAATCGTTGTCGGAGCATGTAAGGGCTACACATCCGGGCATAGAGACACGTAAATCATATTTGGGAAAATCATCTTTGAATCCGAATGTAAGTTTTCCCGATTCACGGGTTGCCTTGGCTAGAATCAGATTAGGAGAGAAATCAGCGGAAGATTGTGCCAGTTGGTATTCTTCCATCTTGATACCGAGTTTGCTTAAAAAAGGATTCATAACTTCTTGTCTGCCTGTATCGGTGAGAATAAACAAATTACCTCCACGAGCCAGGTAAGTTTCCAGTTGATTTTTCCCTTTTTCAGTAAGCGGAGTTCTCATTTCTGCAAGAACCACAATATTGATTAGGGAAGGAATGGTGTCTCCGTGAGAAATATCGATCTCGCATACATCAAAGCCTTGATTGATTAAGGCGGCTCTAGAATATTTCTCAATGGAGAAGTTGCTATAATCGCGGTCACCGGATTTGGACACCTCACGTTCACCGTCTCCTTTGATAAAGGCAACAGTGGGAGGAGTTGAAATCATCTTTTTGATGGCTGCTGTAATTTCCGCTTCGGATGGCGTTGCATCCATATCTTCAAAATCACGGATGAAGGTACGTTTTCCATCTTGCGTTTCCATAATGCGAACAAATGTATTTTGTTCTTCACGCAGGTCGATGATTTGGCGGATTTCTGCCGGAGATTTGAATAAATGAGGATTCAAGTTATAAATCATGGTCATATAATCACGCATCTCATCTACTGTTTTGCCTTGAAACTTAGGATTATTTGCAACGCCGTTGGGGGCGAAATCATAATAATAGACATATTTCACTTGCAGGTCCGGTTTAGCGAGACAATAAGGTTCGAAGATTGTTTCATTCGCTTTCTTCATGATAGGGAGGTAGCGATATGATTTGTTATCAAGTAGGTTAACATAATTGGTAATAGTTACCGGTCCTGTCAATTTTGCTAATACGTGTTGGCTATTTTCGGTAAGTGAGTTTAGTTTAGTGCGTGTTGTATCCCATACCTTAATCATTCCCGGACGTGAAGTGAAATAGCCAATTGCCATTGCTGCGACAAAAAATCCCAGATAGCTGATTGCTTGCCGGAAACGACTGATAGTGCGCCGGTCGGATGTAAGTTTGAAAGTGGTAAATGTCAGGAAAAGGGTTACTACGACCACGAAATAAATCACATCTTCACTCCGAATTACTCCATTCAGCATATCGATTGTTCTTCCGTTTATTGACAGCCAATAAGTCAGTTCGCGTATAAAATCGTATTCCTGGCCGATCTTTCCTACAAAATTCAGTATAGCTAATATAATAAGAGTCCCAACTGCTGCTACTACTTGATAAGTCGTGAGTGAGGACATAAAGAGCCCGATAGCGCAATAGGCGCATATTAATAAATAGAGTCCTAGAAGGGCGACTAGTACAGGAGCCCAATCAAAAGAAGGGATTACCAAACTGCCATAAATAGCACTGGCTATCGGGACAAGCATCAGACAGCAACCAAATCCGATGGCTGCAAGATATTTACCTAATACGATCTGACCACTGGTGACTGGGGATGAATATGCCAGTTTGATTGAACCCGATGCCGTTTCGCGACTGATGAGTCCCATTGTCAACAATGGAATATAGATGTATATGTTTGATACGACGGAGGACAAAAAGCCGTAACTACCTAAGAAGCAGATACCGCTCAAAGATACTTCCTTGCCGCCTGACAGATCATAGTCGGTCACTATATTCTCCATCAATGACGTAAAACTTGCTGTTGTCAGGAATGAGAAAACAATCAATATGAACCATGCAATCGGCGAATAGAATAAAATAGCCAGATCGGTTCGGGCAATACGTATTATAATCTTTAAATCCGTCATGTTAAATATTATTTTTAAGTTTTCCCGATAGTTGTGCAAAGATTATGTCAAGAGAGCAGCGTTCCATCGTGATTTCTTTCAGCCGCCATCCGTTTTGTATGCTTAATGCTACTACTCGTTCAGTTATGTTGTCATCGTCATCAAAGCGTATCCGGAATGTACCGGGATAGAGTTCTTCTATATTCAACACATGTTCTATCTTTGCTAGTTCTTCTATAGAAGGGGGAAGGGCAAATGTAACGGTGAAACTACTTGGAACCACATAGTTATCAAAGTCTTTCATGCTACCTGAAAATACGACTTTACCATGTTCAATCATGCGAATATCATTGCAGGTAGCTTGCACTTCCGACAGGATATGAGTGGAGAGTAGGACAGAATGATCTTCAGCAATTTCTTTAATCAGATTGCGTATTTCGACAATTTGGTTAGGATCAAGCCCGTTTGTAGGTTCATCAAGTACTACGAATGGAGGATTATGTACAATAGCCTGTGCAATTCCTACTCTTTGTTGATACCCGCCTGAAAGATTCTTTATAAGTCGTTTGCTAAAATGGGCAATAGCGCAACGTTCTTTAGCTATTTCTACAGCTTCACGAATTTTTGATTTCTCCATTCTCCGCAGTGTGGCACAGTGTATGAGATATTCGTCGACAGTCAAGTCCGGATGGAGAGGTGGTTTTTGAGGTAAGAAACCAATATGTTTTTTTGCTTCAACCGGATTTTTTCGTAGATCGATGCCATTGATAAATACATCTCCTTCCGTTTGATTTAAAACTCCACAGATGATATTCATAGTGGTGGACTTACCTGCCCCATTAGACCCTAACAGACCTAATATTCCTGTTTTTTCAATAGAAAAATTGATATCGCGAATGGCCCAATCTACACTATAACGATGAGATAAGTGTTTAACTTCGACAATAGGATTACTCATACTTTTTATTTTAAATGATTAATAGATTTCTTATTCATATTACCATGTAACTCCTCTTGAAATATCCATCCGGTTCGATTTGATCTTTCTGAATTTCCAGGAGAAATTTATGGTAAAATACCGCCCGAAGTTTTCTCGGTCAATATAACTGGTATAGTTATCTTTCATTTGGATAGCTATGAAATTCACATTTTATCTGACATCGGCCTATATTCGCGTATGCTTCCATCGTTTGTAGTACCTTCGTAGTTCGATTTCACTTTACCAAACCGATAAGCAAAATTTATGGTGAAAAACCGTCCATAATAATTTGTCCACGTGTTTTGAATGTAGTTGGAATACATTTGGCTGTTGAAAGTCCGATGACTATTTAGTAGATCATATGCGGCAATACTAATGTCTCCTTTGCGATTTAACACTTTACAGCCTATGTTCAAGTTTAGGGTGTGATTGCGGTTAATCTCTTTATTGATTCCATAATCACGGCTGAAAATGAAATTATAATGACTACTTAGATAGAAGTATTTACATATTTGGCTTATATCAAATGTTGCTCCTGCCGTTTGATAGAATGTTTTACTTGTATAATTTTCAGTATTGATGCTATGTACATAATGAGTATTGGCACTGATTGTTATTTTTAATCTTTTAGTTAGATTACAGAGTAGAAAATGTTCGAGCGATGGATCATAGGTACGTGTTGTAGTCTTATTTTCTCCTATATAATATGGGTTATGTTCGTAGTTGAATCCGGTAGATAAGGCATATTTGGATTTTATACTACGTATAGGAGCCTGCCATATCAGTTTGCCTTTTATGTCCCAATATCCTTCTACGTTTTCAAAACTAATTAGAGAACTGTGTGCAGGTGCTGTGTATTGCAATCCCGATAGATAAGTTTCGGCATTGTAATAGGTTGTCTTTGCAACAGGAGAGTGTTGGCGGATAGAGGCATTGATAATAACACCTATGGTGTGGTTATGTTTTCCTAACATACGATTGCAATTGAAGAGGAACGAATGTAGATATGATTGTTTTAAGTTGGGATTTCCACTGCGCAGCATGTAAGGATTGCTGTTATCTATTTGTGGGCGTAACTGCACTATGTTTGGTGCAAAATTATGCAGTCTGTAAGCGGCACTCCATGACTTTGTTATATCTGTATGCACAAAAGATATTGCTACTGTTGGAGAGATGAATGTTTTACGGTAGTTGTCCATTTCTTTTTCTTTCCGCTTAAGTGTAGTTTCCTTCAGTCCGGCTGAAATGTCACAACTTGTTTTTTGAAAGGGAAAAAAGTGAAATGAAACTTCCTGTTTTTGTGTCAGGTTATTTATTTTATAACTATATGTATTGGCTTCGTCTGTTTGTGGATTTGTGGGGCTCAACATATTCCAGGCGAATTGGTGTTTCCATCCGTTTTCGTATTTAACGGAATAGTCAAAAGATATTTGGGTGTCATTTTCTGGATTCAGTATATATATTAATTGCGCATTGCCGTTCCACTCCGTATTGCGGAGTTTTGATGGAATAGTCAGATAAGTTTGTGTTGTCGAACTTTCTAATGTGTCTATCCGTAATGAATGATTTTTGCCTTTATTTATATCTACTGAACTTTCTAATGTATATCCGATTCTGTCGGTAATACTGTTGACATAACTGACATCTTCCTTCACATGAAAATTCTTGTTTAGATTATCGTAATGCATCAGGCTTTTCGATGTTTGAAGATTGTTTTCTTCATTATAGATGTAAAGCGATTGCCAATCTTTGTTGTTGTTATATGTTATAAGCTGGTTCCAACGGAATTCTCCCCATTTGTCATTTGAATTGGAGAAAGAAAATTCGGAATAGTGATTTTGTTTTCTGTCACTGTTGCTATTTTGTTCTTCATAAAGGCGCTGCTGATAATTGTTGCCAGGAAAATAATGTTGTTCGGATCGTGTATTTGTATTATCGCGATTATATCCGAAAGTGTAAAATGCTCTAAATGTACCGTATGTTCCATTTTCTGTGTCCCATGAGCGTTCCGTAGCCAGATCTGCATAAGTCGTTTCGTTGTAAGTACTACCAGGATCGGAAATGGAAAGAACATTTTTGATATTATTTGATTTTCGGTTGATATTATTGTGAAATACATTACTTGTGAGTAAAAATTTCTCGGAGAAAAAGTTAGTGGTGAGTCCGAGCCCTTTACGGAACTTTCCTCTGTCGTTCTTTGAGTCCATGTTGCTGCCTGTACTAGCCAATAGGTGTGCTTTCCATGAGCTGATGAGTTTGCTTTTGGTTTCTATGTTGAGCACTCTGGTGAGATCCCCTCTGTACATTAGTTTTTTTGTTTTCGTATTTTCATATTCATCATAAGCCTTGATTTTTAATACATCTGTTGCAGAAAGATTCTTTAGTGCTGCCATTGGGTCACTTCCGAATATTAGTCTGCCGTCTATATAAGTTTTGGTTACTTGTTTTCCCATGATTTTGACGGAATGGTCGTCAGTCTCTGTTCCGGGAAGTTGCTCGACTATATTCATAGCGACATCCCCTTCTTGTATGTTGACTGCCTTCGGGTTGAATATTAGCGTGTCGCCATTTTGGGTCACAATGGGGATTCTGCCCTTGATGGTGACTTCCTCCAGTTGGATGGATTCATCCAAAATTTCTATGTAAAGATTAGAATTCTTTCCAGCTATTATATTTAATTCTTTTTCAACTTTCCGACACCCTATTGCAGTGATAATGAGTTTTGCTTTTCCTGTTTTTATGGGTTTGAAACGGAATACTCCATTTATGCTTGTTGTTTTCAGTGTGTCTTTTGCATAGATCAAAAAGATATTGGCACCGTCTAATGAACCATTAGACCCATTTTCTTGTTTGTGTATAATAAATCCCGATAGCTCATTTGTTTTATCTTGAGCATTTATCGGTAAAGTAATGTATAACAATAAAAAAATAGAAATAAATTTTTTCATATTGCTGTTTTATAAAAAGTTTAGTGATAGTGTGTGGTTTTATTTGTCTAAGGCTTGTGAACTTTCTTTTAGGAAGAAGTTCACCACCCTACGGCCTCCAATTCTTTCTTGTTTTGTTTCATAACCCAGATAACTTGCTTGGAGAATTTTTTTGTCGGCCTTAGAAATGCCTATACTATATTCTCCATCAATATCAGTTATAGTACCATTAGTACTACCCACTTCGATAACGCTCGCGCCTATTAGTACCTCTTTTCCTCCTTCAGTATAAACAACCCCTGTGATTTTCTGACTGAAAAGGACCATTGGGGAGATCGGAGATTGAAGTTTTTTGTTTTTGAAAAACTCAGTACTTTTATTGTCTCTTGCCTTGATTATTGGAGAGGAGGGGGCTTCTTGTGCAAAAGAACACATCATTATAGTAAATATGAATACAATGAATAAAATAATCTGCTTCATAATATAATTTTTTTTTATTGTTATACATTTTACTATCACTAAACTTTTTATAAACATACACGTTGAATGGTAGAGGAAAGGCTAAATTACCCTGTCAATCATCGCTATCAAATAATCGCATTTTCCACGTTCAATATCATTACTAGCCAAAGAACGAGCTTGTATCAAATAGCGACGTGTACTTTTCAACTTATCATAGCAAATGGCTTCGATATCCGTACCGACATAGAAATTGACAGCAGTCATAGGTTCCATACCCGATTGCTCTTCTGTTGCAGATATAGAGGCAAAAGTTGTCAGCAACCCTAATGATTGTAACTTATGATTAGTTTGCTCGTTGAGAGCAATGGAAGTTATTCTTGTTGATACAGCCTTGTCAATAGCCTTTAATGTCGGACACATTCCTTTTAAAGAATTGATATATACAGACAGTTGTGCAATCATTGGAGCACTTAAAGGTTTCCCATTTAAAGTTTCTTTGAATAATTGTTTCTCTATATCATTCAAATATGCTTCTTGGGTATAAGGTCTAGTTGATTTCTCTACACTCAATCCCATACGCATCAAACGAAACATCAAAGACATCATTGGATACCCGTTATTGTAAATCCATGTTGACATATCAGGATTGACACCACCTAAACGCAAGAAATCCTTATTAGAGTCCAGCCAACTTAAATCATAGAAGGTACTGAATATCTTTTGTAAGACTTTCTTTTGCATATCTGCCGATACCGGTTGATATGAAGGAACATTGCTTTTTTCGTTGGCTTCATTGATATAAATACCTCCGATATAAGAAGATACAGGTGACAATGTTTTATTGATTAATTCAATAATCACAAAATCAGGAAATAGCTCCCGGTAATCATTGGGGATATTATCGTCGTGAAACCAGGCAGGACTATTTTTAACTACATATTTCACATGAGCGATTTGTGCATCTAAAGAGGCTATCGGATCATTACCTAAATCATAGTTTTGGCAACGCGGGTCTGTAGCATAAGCTGGTGAACGCTTTCCATAGAAATAGCGTGGATCTCCATCGTGTTCCATAGCCCATTTCTTCAACATGTCTGATTCATTTTCACTGGTGGCGGCATACAGATATTTGAGCGTAAATGCATCACATACACCCGGTTTGTCGACAATCAATACCACTCCTTTTTCTTTATCACCGGGCTGTGCCAGATAATTGTATAATACGTTGTCCATGACTGAAGCTGTGATACCATATTTTTGAGTAAATTCAGGAGAACGCAGTTCCTCAGGGGAGTATGCTGCAGAACCAGCCAAATTAGTTGCCAATCCCAAACTAAGACCAAATGCTTTTAGCATACGTGCTGTCAGATTCTCACAGATCACCTCATCGGCAATGTAATAAGTCCGGAAGCGCGGATCAATCTCTGCCATTTGGTATACTCCATTACGACGTACGCTGACGGCAAGGTCGCGTGGTACTCCTATCTTGGTACTTAAGATTTCTCCAGTGCGTAAGTCAGTGACATTGTATGCGGTAACTTCCGAGTTGTTGTTATTCAGGAAAGCAATCGTATTTATCATTGGGTTATTAGCACGGAAAGTTGAATCTTTCTCATATGGTTTTATTATGATTGGTTTTCCTATTCCTAAGTCTTCAAATATTATATTCCATTCATCTGCACTTTTTTGGATGGCTTTTACCCAGCTATCTTGAATCAGAGTGTCGATGTAGAAGACAACAGGTTGTTGTGTCGTTATATTACGGCGTGTTACATAGTATCCTTTCTTGAAACGTTTTTCATTACGATAGTCTGTGTATGATATATAACCTGTTCCTACACGTGGGTTGGCTTCGCGGGTGTTCATTTTTTCTTTCGACAGTAGGGCTAGTGTTGTTTGTACCGACATGGTTAATTCCGGTTGCTCTTTGGAGACGAATCCCATGATGCTGATGCTCAACTTTGCAGTACAGTTTTGAGTGATACTGATACAATTGTCGAATGCGTCTGCAGAGTCCACAAAAGATGTTTTACTTTGAGGGGAAGCACTTACAATTGTGAGCATACCTCCATAACTGCGTCCGCTAAGATTGAGTACATCTTTATTGGAACAAGAGAAATAGGAAGTGGCATTAAATACAACAGCCGTTGAATCGCTGGTGTATCCTTCAATTGGAAATGCTTTGTAAATAGCATTACTACGAGATAATGCAAAAGCCGCTTCTTGATTATCGTCCTGTTCGTTGAGGCGAACATTGTATTTCGGATCTCGGAATAATATTAATGAATCGGTTTTATCAATAATCAGATACCTACTTTGAGCAGCTTTTGTGCCTGCCAGCGAAATGTCACTTGCAGTAGTGATGGCAGAATTTACTAAAAAATCCCGTCCCATTAATTCAACCGGTAGTTCCAGATAAATCTTATCCTCGTACTGATGAACTGTGATTGTCCCTTTATTGACTGTATGTTTTTTCTTATCTTTGAAAAGCTTGTCGTAGACACTCCTTTTTTTCTTTTGAACACTGTCAATCTGTTGTTCGGTTTTTGCTTTTCCTTTTTTCTTTTTGGAGCGGGCATTGGCTTCATTTGTTGATCCGATAATCAACAAAATTGGCATTAACCATAAAAATAGTTTTTTCATCTTTTGTCCCTCCCTTATTTTAAGTTGATGTCGAGCATCTTTAATAATAATTCATAGTGAGCTTTCGTCTTCCCTGATGCACTGGCTGCCTTTTGTTTCATCAGTTGTTTCGCTTTAGCTATATATGCGTATACATCTGCTTGGGTAACTTTGGCTGTCATAGAAAAACGATTCAACGGTTTCCATTCAAAACCTGCTACAGGGTTGTGCATGACACCCTCTTTGATGGCATGTCCTTGGCAACAAGTATATCCGAACTGGCGGTGATTGATGTCAAGTGGTTTTTCTCCGGTCAATGCTTTCCCGGCTCCTTTGATTGTGAAACCGGCAGTTTGCATCATCATGTATATATATTGTTTCTGGAGATTCATTTGGGATTCTGTTAATGTACATCCGGAAATGGTCGGTTTCCATACAAAATTGTATATCATGTTGAAAGCCTCGGCAGCAGTAAATGAATCTTTTTCTAATCCTTCGTATTGTGATACCTGAAAAGGTACAGGCAGTATATATCTCAACATGAAGTTTTGAATAGTTTGTTTAGGGGAACCGGAAATTGGGAATTTAGTTAACAAGTTTTTGTTGTCAAGCCAATTCAGATCGTTATAAATCTCGAATAGGTAATTCAGGGCTTCTTTTTGTTGTGCCTTTGGGATCTGTGCAAAACGTGGCATTGTGTCCCCTTCTTTAACTTCGTTGACAAAATAGCCGCCTACATTGCCTGCTACATGGGTAACGTACATTGCAAGTTGTTCTACGATACCAATAAATAAATCTTCACGGTATTCGTATGTATCGTCACCTTCGGAAATCCAACTTTCCAGATTATTCATGATATACTTAAGGTTCTTGATGCCATATCGAGTTGCTTTCATAGAGTTGTCACCAATATCTTCCGTTTGTGAACGGGGATCAACAACTCCATATACTTGTTGTTTTCCATATCGGTACACTGGATTCTCTTTAATGGCATCACTGATCCATTTGCCTGTTATAATTGCTTCTTCCTCTGCAGAATTAACATTGAATACTGGAGTATACGTCCATTTAATGAGGTATTTGTCGTATTCACCAAAGCGGGGAGGAGTCAATTTAACGCCACGTTCTTTATCGCCAGGTTGTGCTACATAGTTGAAGCGTGCATAGTCCATGATGGAAGGAGTGGTACCATACTTCTGTGTGAATTCCGGTGAACGTAAAGAATCTACCGGGAAGGTGGAAGAAGCTCCCATGTTATGCATAAACCCTAAACAGTGCCCGATTTCATGTGAAAGTACATAGCGCAACGCATCTCCAACCATTTCATCCGGAATATTGACTGTGCGTACATCTTTATCGGCTTGTGCTGTTTGCACGAACAACCAGTTGCTGATAAGTTTGATGACATTGTGATATAGATATACGGAGGCATTCAGGATTTCTCCGCTTCGCGGGTCTACCCATGATGGTCCCATTGCATTTTCAATGCTTGATGGAGCATAGCGGACACATGAATATTTGATATTGTCGGGATCGAATTTCGGATCATCTGTCGGGAAATCTTTGGCTGCTACAACATCTTTGAATCCAATCTGTTCAAATAATTCATTCCATTGGGTGACTCCTTCCCGCAGATATGGTTTCCATTTCTCTGGGAAAGTATTATCGATGTAGAAGACAATCTGTTTAGTGGGTTTCACTTTCTCTCCACGTAAGTAGGCGGCGGTGTCGGACGGTTGTATATCCCATCGATTGGCATAGTAAACGGGTACGGTCGTTTTAGCTCCTTCGCCTAGTTGTTCGCGTCCGGTAAAAAATACACCGATCCGGTAATCTGCCATACGTGGACGATAAGGCTTTTCTTTTAACAGCATGATGGAACGTGTCATTTCTGCGGTGAATGGACGGTCTTTTATGAGTGATGTTCCTTGTGAATTGCTGACAGAGAATGTATATGACAGACAGCTTTTAATAGAAACATTATCTTTGAAAGCCTTGATTTGTGAAATGTACGAGCAGTCGGATTGATAATTCTCTGTGCGATTGTACATTCCATAAATAGAATTTTTGTCGAAGGGACTCATCTTTTTATTGTCGCCCAGGAAGACGCTGCTCATATCAAAAACGATAGCAGTAGAGTCATTATTGTATGCTTGAATCTTTTGGTTGCTTAAAATTGCTCCCAGTGTACTTTTGCGTAAAGCTTCATCAATTTGTGTGTTACCAGTAATATAGTCAGTGTTTACCTGACGTAACTGTACATGTGTTTTATTGCGTGTGAATACTACGTGAAGAAGATCGGTCGGTTTAGAACCGACTACTGCATTGCCATTATCAGAGATACTGGTGACAGTGGAACCAATAAGCATATCTTTATTGATTAAATTCACAGGAAGTTCAAAATATACTTTTCCATCCAGCAGATGGAGAGTAATCAGTCCTTTGGCTATTTCATGCTTTTTCTTGAATAGTTTGTCATATTCACTTTCTTTTTTAGCAGGAGTTGTTTGTTCTGTTTTTGCCTTCTTTTTTTTCCAGAAGAATGGAAATTTACGCTGTGCGTCAATGGTGGTAGACGAAGCTACCACCATTGCTGCAAGTAAGAGGATTTTCTTTTTCATATCAGTTCTTTAATGTATTTTTATGAAATTAGATTAATATCCGGTTGTTGTTACATCTAGGATTTTACCAAAACCATCATAGATTAGGGCTTTAGAAATATCCAAGGTTCCTGCACCGGCCTGTTTCATCGGAACAATTGAGACTTTTCCGTTAAATTCTGCGGATTGGGTCACAATAATGAGGGCTTTGTTATTCCATGCATTTGGGGCAATAGTTGGTGGATTACCAGTCATTACATTAATTTGATTGGTATATTGCCCTTGTTGATATAACTTGGCTTTTGTAATTTTTTCTCCGTTACTGGGGGTAAACTGTGAGGTGGTGGAGACAGATACTTCATTTCCCATACCGTAAGTAAATGAGTATATAGCTGCATCTGTTACTACATATAATACATTATTTGTATGTCCGAAGAAAATAGATACAGCTTTGTCTAGTAAGGTTTTTCCTGTCGTTGGAATAATATATTTGTTTTTTGCAGCTGCTGGTTGTTCTGGTGAAGTCACAATCCATCCCTCCCAATTATCAGGATCTTCATAATGTCCTTCTTCTGCTTTATATTGGCTTAAAGTGTAAATAGCATAATTTCCACTATTATCGTCTTTAAGTAAGAAAGTGGCCAATGAGCCATCTTGAGAACTTGTTGCGGCAATAGCTGTTTGACTTCCCATGTCATTAGGATCGAAATCTGGATTTGAGATATACGGAGTACATGTGTTATAACTCGTGCCATTTAAGGAATAAAAGGCACCTTTGGGTTTATCTAACCATACTAAATGGTTGTCCCCAATACTAAATGAAGAATTTGCTGCATATACATTGTTATTGATTTCAAATCCATTAAAAACAGAATTAGGCATAGAGAATTTGTTACCTGCTACGTTTAAGAATGAATATAGTCCATTATTTGTATAAGCGATGAAAAGTTGTGAAGAACGAATATAAGATTTTACTTGAAAATCGGTGGGGCAATATAAAAATATTTTTTCATCTTCCCATGTCCCGTTTATTGAATAGTCCTCACAGTTGAAACGAATGCTTTTTCCTGTGGAAGAAATAGCCCAAATCTGATTTAAGTGAGAACTACCAAGTATTGCTGTGTTCCCCATCACCTCATAGGTTAATGAAGTCAATAATTCATCATATGCTGCTCCATTAGCAGTTTCTAGTATGTGACGAAATATTCTTTCTTCTTTTGTATATTGATTTGTTATTTGAGAATTGTTAATCAAAGTGAGATCTGTTGTTGTTCCGTTTTCACTATCTGCGATTAACAATCCGTCTAGGAAGCTACTTTGTACATATAATTCCCAAGAATAAATATATTGTAAGTTATCATTTGCTACATCTGTTACAGTCAATTTTAACGTATAGGCTCCATTTGATATAGGACGATTTATAATACCATGAAAGTCTTTTTCTGTACCAATAATTTCATAAACAGGATTGCTAGTTGAGGGTTCCTCCGTTACAGCCCATTCATAGCGCAAATTAGAACCATCAAAACCATCTTGGGTAATAGATGGTACAATATCGACAGGAGATTGATAACCTACGTATATTGAATTTTCTTGATTTTTATCGTTTATACTAATTTGTACTTCTGGAATAAGGTTTGTTACAAATGAACTTTTATCCTCATAACAAGAAGTAAACCAGAGAATATTAGGCAGCAGTAATATTATTAATTGAGTTATATTATTTTTCTTCATAATTTTATAGAATTATATAAATTAATATGTTCTGGCTTCTATAATTTGTCCTTTCAAATTACCTTCGTTATGAACTAGGGGGGCATCGGGATGTTCTTTCTGATACTTTTTTAGATAATCCGCTAATTTTGCAGCATAAGCTTCATATGATTTGTCTGTTACGAATAATCTATAATTGGCGAGATATTTATATGTAAAATATGTTGGTCTCTGTGGTTGGTCAGGATGCGCAGTCATATCGTCCCAATCATCCCAGTCTAAAGCTGTTACAATTGTTTTTAAAGCATTGGAACTATAAGCCGTTGTAGAAGAAGAGGTTGGAGCTAGAGATGATTTTATTAGTGAATTATATGTCATCCATAAATATCGTTCAGTTGCCGGAGGGGCAATGATATTGCTGTTCCAACTTAACGTTGCTGTGATATATTCTTTAGGTCCTAACCCTAGAGTTGATGACTCCTTTAGCTGGATATAAAGTTTATATGATGCTCCATTTTGTATTTCATCAGTATTAAACAGCCTTATTTTTATTGTTCCTTTTAAACTATTTGCGGGAATCACTGCAGCAGTTATTTCATAACTGTTTTCGGGGGCAGTGGTTTCCTCCGCATTGATTACATAATTCACAGTACGGTCTTCTGTCGATACATTTCCGACCAAAACTAAAGGCAATTCATATTCACCATATTCATCAAAGGGATTCTCCAGAAAAGAATAATTCCCTTTAAATATGTCGGTTTCTGCATCGTACTCATTCGTAGAATTGAATCTGACAGCATTATATTGACTGTCAAAATATGGTATTTCTTCCTTGCCGCAACTAATGAGGCATAAAGAGAAACAGCTTATCGCTAAGACTGATTTTATAATTATTTTTTTCATATTAATATTGTTTATTGTACACGACCGGATTGTATTTCGAAGGTAGGATAAGGCAATAAATATTGCGTATCTGTCATCTCTTCACTATAATTAGGAATGGATTTACACCCTGTTCGCTTATAGTAATAGAACATGACACCTTCGGAAATGAATTCTTTGTGATATTCTTTTTGTATTTCTTTTATGATTTGATCTGCATTTAGATTTTCAAGAGGGGTGCTGATACCTCTGTTTTCGCGAATCTTATTTAGCCTTTGTAATGCCATGTCAAGATTTGGGGTTGCACTTGTTGCATAGCATTCTGCAGCAATATAGAATATTTCAGGCAAGCGTATTAGAGACAAGCGGTTCTTATTGAATTCGTCTAAACTTGCTTGATGAATTTTCATAGGGACATATCCTCTGGAATCACTTTGGGTTTGATCTAACATTCGTGTGAAACGAACATCTGAATTTATGCCTTCATATATATTTTCAACATCTGTTGGAGATATATACATAGCTGTATAGTCTGTGTTGACGAAGTTGGGTATTATATATGAGGTAATTTTGGACGTAACGTCTGAAACATTTAGGCTAAATAAAGCTTCGGATGCTAGAGAACGGTTAGATTGAGAAATTTCTGGTAACAGGTAGGAGTAAGTGTACATATCGTCCATAACAATTCCATTATCACCGATAGCTGTGATTATCTCTTCAGTAGCATTTAAAGCTTTGTCTATGCTTCCTTTACTGCCTTCCCATAAATATACACGTGCTTCCAATGCTTTGACTGCATAATAATTGAGTCGTAAAGTTCTATCTTTGAAGAAACCATCTGCATCTATACTTGTGTAATAAGAAGCCGGATGTTTTTTTGTGATCGGGTCGTATTCCTTTAATAATTTTTCTGCGGCTTCCAAATCGTTGATAATCATCTGAAGTGTCTCCTTTCCTGTGCGTTGAGGAGTTGGGATCGATGATAAAGTTGTTACATATGGAATCGTTTTTTTAGAATTTAGTTCTGCGGAACGGTTTTTCCAATCACCATATCCATATAGGCGCAACAGATCAAAATGCATATATGCACGAATGGCAAGAAGTTCTCCTTTGATAACATGATAATAGACTTCGTTCAGACTTGACTCCTGTCCTTCCATATTAGTTAATGCTTCATTGGCATTGGCTATTACAGAATATGCTTTAGCCCAGATATTTTCGATGTCCGAGAATATTTGTGTGTGGTCGTAATTGAATCTTTCATATTCTTGCATTTCTTTACTATTACTTGAATTGGAAGTCACAGGATTAAATTGATGACCTAATATTTCAATTGCATACCAAGATAGTTCTTTACCATAAAGGATATTATCTGTCATGCTAATATAACAACCTATTAAGGATTGTTGGAATCCGGCAAGAGTGCTATAATGATCTTTTTCTCGAATTTCAGATCCTGAAGTAACATCGAACCAGTCGCTGCAAGAGGATAATGTTACTATGGACGTTAATAGGATTAATATGTATTTTTTCATCTTTATAAAATTTAGAGAGTGGCTGTTAATGAGAACGACATATTTCTTGCGAAAGGATAAGTTAAACCTCGTTCTATTTTTATAGAAGAGAACGTTGCAATATCATTTAAATAGAATGATAAACGCAGGCGTTGCATACTTAATTTCCTATAAATGGAACTGGGAAACTCATAATATGCACTGATGGAAGAGAGTGATAATTCACGCCGATCCTGTACAAAGCGAGTGGTAGCACGTGTGGTTGTTTCAGAATTAAATTTCTTGTATGGTGTTACTTGTCCGGGAGTAGTCCAACGACCAATTAGCAATCGGCGATCCACATTGTAAGCAATATTTGCATTTTCCACCCGACTGACGAGGGTTGAATTATACATTTGACAACCAGCAAGATAACTTATAGTAGCGCTTAATCCGATACCTTTATACTCGGCTGTGAAACCGCCTGTACCACGATACTTAGGATCGGAGTTACCAGCAGCGACCATATCATTGGCTGAATAAGTATAAGTGTAGGTACCATCTTTTTTAATGTATATTTCTTGTCCGGTTTGCGGATCAATACCGGCTGAAGGGACTGCCCATATTGTTTTCATAGATAATCCGTCTTGATACATTAATACAGGTGCAGAGGTATTATTATCTTCTGCTTGTTTCATCATTTTTTCATTGTAAGCCCGCATACTCTCTGACAAACGAATTATTTTATTTCGGTTATAGGCAAATGTTCCATACACATTTACAAAACCTTCTTTTCCTTGCCATATTGTATAATTAGCTTTAGCTTCAACTCCAGAATTACGTACCAA
The DNA here is from genome assembly GCF_015667765.1 of Bacteroides sp. 1001302B_160321_D4. NCBI lineage: Bacteria > Pseudomonadati > Bacteroidota > Bacteroidia > Bacteroidales > Bacteroidaceae > Bacteroides > Bacteroides sp. 1001302B_160321_D4. Next base: position 27,789 of record NZ_JADPLO010000012.1, read on the forward strand.
TCCTAAATTATCTTTTACTATTGCGAACCCTGTAGAAGTTGGGATTGTTACATCGGTTAACATATTCTTGGTATCTGCTGAGTAATAGTCAACAGAAAGGGATAATCCGGCAACTCTCATATCAATTCCTATATTATGATCCTTTTTCTGTTCCCATTTTAATTTGGAGTTAGGCATGGATGCTAAATATGCTCCTGTAAATTTGCCAGCTAAGCCTCCATATACGACGCCTGTGTAATAATTATATGTAGCAATTGCTGCGTTGGTATCAAAGTTTTGATTTCCAGTCAAACCAATCGAAGCTCGAAGTTTTAACTGTTTAATCCATCCAACACCTTTCAAGATGGCTTCATTGTGCAGGTTCCATCCAATACCAAAAGACCAGCTATTGGCCCAACGGTTATCTGAACCGTATAAGGAAGATGCGCTTTCCCGAACAGTTGCATCGGCTAAATAACGATTGTCATAATCATACGAAGCGGCTAATAGGAAGCTGGCTTCACGGTTAATTGTGGAATAACCAGTAGGGGTACTGTTTTCTGCATATTGTTTTGCGAATGAAATATCTGCCTTCTGATTATTGGGGAAACCTTCTGCCGTGTGTCGATATGCTGATGATTTTTCTCCGGAGATAAAGGCACCGGCATTTCCAAAGATAGTATGTTTACCAAATTGATTATTATAGTTTATATTCAAGTCTCCGGAAATAGAACTGGATTTACCATTTTCCATAATATACTTACCACGCTTAAGTATATCATTAACATTTGCAAAAATGGAATGTGAGGCGGGATAGAAATCATCCATATCATTTCGTTTTTCAGAGACTCCTATACGTGCTGTTGCTTTCCAGTTTTTATCAACTTGCCATTCTGCATAAAAATTATTGGTGAATTGTAAATAACTGGAAGTAAAGCTGGTTCCGATAATAGAATTATACATAGGGTTAGCTACTTTGGTTGATGTTGAGCCAATTTGTTCTACCCATTGAACTATATTCCCATTTTCATCAGTTGCTTGCCAATATGGATTCATTCTGGAATATTCGCTAAATTCTCCATAAGGGGACTCATTACTTTTGTTAGATATGATTGATAGGATATTCTTTAGTAATAGTTTGTTATGTCTGTATGATAAATTTATATCACCCTATATATTGCGGCGGTCAGATCCCTTCATAACCCCAGTAATCTGATTATAAGTAAGGTCTAAGATTGCACGTAAATTTTGGGAATCGCCTAATTCTATATTTAGGTTATGTTTATGTCCTATGCCAGTGTGAAGTGGCTTGGATAACCAGTATGTATCTAATCCTTCTAATGCAAGTTTTCGTCGGCCATTATATAATTGATCTAATTGGATTTGTGTATTGGCGTTACTACTTGTATATACTCCGTCTAAACGTTCTGCTTCCAATTTTTCAAATGCATTACAAAGGTCATAACTGGTTAAATCCGGCATTTCCAAAGAAATACTACCATTATACGTAATACGCTGTTGATTTCCGGTTAAACGTTTTGTTTCAATAACAATTACACCATTGGCTGCTTTAGAACCGTAGAGAGCTTTTGCTGAGGCGTCTTTTAAAATTGTAATGCTTTCAATTCGGTTCATGTCCATGTCCATTATTGTTTCAGCAGTTGTTTCAAAACCATCAAGAATGAATAAAGGTTGATTGGGTTGATTTTGATAGTTGCTGCGTAAAGAACTGCTTTCTGTCGTTGGAAAACTGGAAGTTCCACGCATTGACATATCCGGAACACTATTGGGATTGGAGCCCATATCAAAATTATCTGCAATGTATATTGTAGGATCCAGATTTTTCAAGCTCTGGAACACATTCTGATTTCCGACACGCATCAAATCTTTGCTCGAAATAGTAGTTGCTGCTCCAGTAAAACTTTCCGCTTTACGAGTATAAATTCCAGTAACGATAACCTCATCTAATTTAGTATCACTTTTTAGAGTAATATTTTTTCGTACATCATTCCGACCACTATTAATCATCACTTGTTGAGTAGACATTCCGATATATGAAAAGGTGATAGTACATGCGGTATTAGTTGGAATCTCTATATTATATTTACCATTGTTGTCGGTTATGGCAAATCGTTGAAGATCACTAATCACAACATTAACACCAGGCAGGGGGTATCCTTCTTCATCTGATACAATACCGGTTGCGGAACGTTTATCCCCTTGTTGTTCCACTTTAGAGATGGTAACAATATCTCTTTCCATACTATAAGTAAGCCCTGTATCATTAAGAACAGTACGTAGTACGTTATCCACAGTTTCATCTTTTACATGGATAGTGATGGGTTTCAGTGACTTTGTCTGTTCTGTATTGTAGACAAAGCTTAATCCGGTTTGTTGTCTTAAAGCATCGAAAAAATCTTTGACAGTGACAGATTCCAGATTTAAAGTTACTTTTTTGCCACTTTCTGGAATGGCAAGCATCATTGTGGGTAATAGTAATAATACTACTACCAGAGAAAGTATTCGGATTCTTTCTCTACTTTTTGTCTTTCTCATTCTTTCTTCTTGTTTAATTAGTAATTAATTGTCTGTGATTAAAATTTCTCTTCCTTCTATTTTTATTTGTAAATTCGTAGTACGTGCTATTGCTTTTAATATCGGGCTGATTGTGGCATAACGATCCATATTACCAGTAAATCGCAGTTGTTTAAGCTCGGAAGTGCCAAAGGAAATATTAACATTATACCAATGTTCTAGAATTTCGACAATATTTTCTAAAGTACGATTTTCGAAAATAAGTCGTCCTTCATTCCATGCTATGTAGGGAGTGAGGTCTACATTGTATATAGATATATTGTTACCTTTCTGTTCAATGTGTGCCAATTGGCCCGGCTCTATGAGTTGTTCCTGTGTACTTCCTTGAGGAATAATACTGATACTCCCTTTCACTAATGCGACTTCTGTTCGTCCAGAGGTGAATGTATTAACATTAAATTCTGTACCATACTGTTTGATTATTCCTTGGTCAGTGACAACGTAGAAAGGACGAGCATCTTTGGCTATTTTAAAATAGGCTTCCCCTTTTAGATAAACCGTGCGTTTAGTCTTACTAAACTTTACAGGATACCGTATTTCTGTATTATAATTGAGGTGTACGGTTGTTCCATCTTCAAAGGTTACTCTGAATTCGTTTCCCTGTTCAGTTGTTAATGTGTTTTTTTCTACTATTTCAGGCTGCTGTTTTTGAGATATATCTATATTTATATTGGGTGTTGATGGATAGATGAGCGCACCATTTTGAGCTATAGCAGTTGTGGAATGATTAACCTTAACTGGTGTTGGATATGTTGGAGTAAGCGATTGTTTGTCATTCCCGGCTAAAATTAATGTAGCTTTAGGAATTCCTGGCTGTATGGCATCTCCTAAGGCTAGATTGTCAGATATTTGTTTTTCGGAAGCAATATAAAAGTACCATCCTCCTGCTGCTATTATTATAGGTAATATTAAAATAGCTGCATATTTCAGGAGAATTGATGTGACTGATACTTGGCAATATTTCTTTTTGAAATGTTTCCATGCCTGATGTGAGTTAATCTGTGTATATGCCTCGTAGCGCTTACGAAATGATGCGCTTGTTCGTAAACGATTGAAAAACTCTTCGTGTTGTGGAGAGGTCTTGATCCAATTGTCAAGTTGTTTTTTCTCGTGCTCTGTAATATCACCGAAGAGATATTTGGCTATTAATTCTTCTGTACCAGATTTTATTTTCATATATTTATTGTCTTATCATTTGTTAATAAGACAACATGAAGATTAAAAAGAGGTACAAACTTTCTAAAAAAGATTATTTTGGTTACGAAAAAAACTTGGAACTATACAAAATGTCACATAAGGGGAGCAAAAAATAGCATGTGCCCATCTGTTCTTTGATAGATTGTATAGCTCTTTTCTTTTGTGTTTTTACTGTTTCAATCGAAATTCCTAGTGCAGTAGCTATTTCTTCATTCTTTTTTCCATCCATATGTAATAAGAATATTTCCCGGCAGCGTGTTGGCAATTTATCGATAGCACGAAATAGTAGCCGGTATACTTCTTCTTCATTGGTATCTTCTTCTTCTGTGATTTCTCGATAAGTGCTTGCCAAGCGTTCAAGATAGAGAGATTCTACATTCTGATGTTTTAAATAATTAAGAGAGGCATTTCGTATAGAATTATAAAGATAAGTTCGGAAAGAAGGCAATGATAAGAATCTCATTTTCTTTTCCCACATAGTTGCAAAAAGATCCTGTACAATATCTTCGGCAGCTTGTTGGGAAGAGAGAAAGTTGATGGCATACAACACCAATGCTTTATAATATTCATTATAAAGCTGATGATAAGCGGTTGGGCGTTGTTCATTTATACCTTTTATAAAGGAACTTTTCTCTTCGTTCATGGTGAAATATTATGTTTTATGCAGCAAATGTATAAAATATCTAGGATAAAAGAAGCCTTTCAAACTCTATAGTGTTTGTGAATGCTTCTTTTTTCTTTTTGCTTGTCTGTATAACTTCATTTTTTTCTTTGGAATAATATAACAGCAAAAAAACGCGACTCTGTTCTGAAACTTTAGAGAATCAATGTATTATAGTCTCTCTAAAAATCTTTATATTTGCAAACCGTTTGGAAACAATAGTGAATAATAAACAATACAATAACTTAAAAACAACCAAAATCAGATGAAGCAGGATATGATTGTTATCCTTGACTTGGGTAGTCATGAGAATACGGTGTTGGCTCGCGCCATCCGTGCATTAGGAGTTTATAGTGAGATTTATCCTCACGATATCACAGTGGAAGAACTGAAAACATTGCCCAATGTAAAGGGTATTATTATTAATGGTGGACCGAATAATGTAATTGATGGCGTTGCCATTGATGTAAATCCGGCTATCTATACTTTGGGGATTCCTGTCATGGCTGCAGGTCACGATAAAGCAACTTGTGAAGTGAAGTTGGCAGAATTTGCGGATGATATTGAGGCTATAAAGGCGGCAGTGAAATCATTTGTTTTCGATGTCTGTAAAGCTGAAGCTAACTGGAACATGAAGAACTTTGTCAATGATCAGATAGAGTTGATTAAGCGTCAGGTGGGCGATAAGAAAGTATTGTTGGCTCTGTCGGGGGGAGTTGATAGTTCTGTGGTAGCAGCGTTACTTCTGAAGGCAATTGGTAACAATCTGGTTTGCGTACATGTTAATCATGGTTTGATGCGTAAGGGAGAGTCTGAAGATGTGGTTGAGGTATTCAGCAACCAGTTGAAAGCAAATCTTATTTATGTAGATGTAACCGATCGTTTCTTGAATAAACTGGCAGGTGTGGAAGATCCGGAACAGAAACGTAAAATTATTGGTGGTGAGTTTATTCGTGTGTTCGAAGAAGAAGCACGTAAGCTGAATGGTATTGACTTCTTGGGGCAAGGGACTATTTATCCGGATATTGTGGAAAGTGGAACGAAAACTGCTAAAATGGTGAAGTCTCACCATAACGTAGGTGGGCTGCCTGAAGACCTTAAGTTCGAGCTTGTGGAGCCATTGCGCCAATTATTTAAAGATGAAGTTCGTGCTTGTGGCTTGGAGTTGGGATTGCCTTATGAGATGGTTTACCGTCAACCTTTCCCTGGTCCAGGTTTGGGCGTACGTTGTTTAGGTGCTATAACGCGTGACCGTTTGGAGGCTGTACGTGAGTCCGATGCTATTTTGCGTGAAGAGTTTCAGATTGCCGGATTGGATAAAAAGGTATGGCAATACTTTACAGTAGTACCCGATTTTAAATCTGTTGGTGTACGTGATAATGCCCGTTCTTTTGATTGGCCGGTGATTATTCGCGCTGTCAACACGGTAGATGCTATGACGGCTACTATCGAACCGATAGAATGGCCTATCCTGATGAAGATAACAGACCGTATCCTGAAAGAAGTGAAGAATGTAAATCGCGTTTGTTATGATATGTCTCCAAAACCTAATGCGACTATAGAATGGGAATAGAGAGACTTTTTAAGTGATATTTCGATAGCCTCAATTTTTTGTAAGTTGAGGCTATTTTTTTATATGTTGAACCTTGACACATTGAATTTGACAGATGTTTAATCTGATTGATATGTGATTTGCGTTGGTGTAAACCATAGTGTAAACCGGCACCAATTGATGTATAAAAGAAAAAGGCACCCAAGAGTGGAAGCCTCTCAAATGCCTTATTCTTATCAAGTAGCGGGACCCGGGATTGAACCGGGGACCTCATGATTATGAACCTGCGTCTTCCAAAGGCTAAGCCTTTGAAAGCTACCAGCAGAGCTACTGAATATAAGTCATTTATGAAGATTTTGGCTTTTGCTAAATCTTATATCTGACTTCTAAAATATCTCCTATTTGCTTAGCGGTGTAAACCGTAGCGCAAACCAAAATGTGACAATAATATGTTACGTTATGGATGCTAATATAGGCATTATTTGTTTTAAATCAAAAGTTTTAGCTAATGGAGAACATCCGTTAATGTTGAGAATTAGCCAAGGTAAGTTACGTTACTTTAAATCTTTGGGAATTTCAATCAAAGCTTCTTGTTGGAATTTTGATAAGGAAGAACCTAAAAGAAACTATCCCAATCGTGAACAGTTATTGAATATCATGAATCAAACGAGACAAGAATATGTCAATATGATGTTTGAACTGAAAACACTTGGTAAAGACTTTACTCCACAATCTTTGGCTGAATACGTGGAACGAAGTTGTAATAAACAGAATGTGGGAGATTATATTCAATACATCATACAGTATATGACTGCCGAGAAACGGTTAGGTAATGCCAAAGCTTACATTAGTTGTTATAATTCTGTATTGAGATTCGCAGGTAACTTGGATATACCTTTCACGGATATTGATGTAAATTGGTTAAAGCGTTATGAACTTTATCTTCGTAAACGTGGTAATTCTGATAATACGATTGGAATACGAATGAGAGAATTACGTGCTGTTTATAATAAAGCAATAGAAGATAATGTGGTGAACGAGAAGTATTATCCTTTTGTAAAATTCAAAATATCTCATTATCGCAAGGGTAAATGTAAGAGGGCAATTACTAAGGCTGAAATACATAAAATAATGAATGTTGATTTAATGGAGATAACAACTTATTATAGTCCATTACTTTATTTGACTAAAGACTTATTTTCTTTTAGTTATCTTGGTTGTGGTATGAATATGATTGATATAGCATATTTGAAGTATTCAGATATTGTGAATAATCGAATATGCTTTGTACGACATAAGACAAAGCAGCCTATTACATTTCAACTTTTACCTCAAGCTGTACAAATTGTAGATAAATATAGGAAACCAAACTCACAACTGAATGATTATGTTTTCCCAATATTAGACCGTAATTTTCATATTACTGAACAACAGCAATATGACAGGATTAGAAAAGTGATAAAAGGCATGAATAAAGCTCTTAAAAAGATAGGGGCTCATTTGGATATTAGTATTCCGCTGACAACCTATGTTGCACGTCATTCATTTGCAACGGTATTAAAACGTTCTGGTGTAAACATCGCATTGATAAGTGAATCATTGGGACATACAAGTTTGTCAACGACACAGTATTATCTTGATAGCTTTGAAAATGAGCAGATAGATGAAGCAATGAAGAATCTTCTTTAAAATAAAATGTCGCTTTGCTTTTATGGTGAAGCGACATTTTTTATTTTTGTGACAAAGTTTGAAAATATGGAATATCAAATAATACCAATCAATACGATAAAACGAATCGAATCATGGCTGAATAGTGAAGTGGGATTCAGCCGTTCAATGTTTCATAATGAACTGGACTATATATCTGATGTGTATCTTTTGGGTAATAAGTTCCCAATAGAAATACAGGATTTGTACTTGTCAATAAAGAAGGAAGAGCAGGAGATTCCCTATCCAAATTGTGGGACAGATGAGGACAAATATGAATTTAGCATGACTGTGGGACAGAATTTAGTCCTTGAAAGTGGTAATTTTAAAGCCGAGTATATTGAAACGTTGTGGAATACATACAATAAAAATGAGGACGAAGCCTATGAACAGCAAGACCAAGATGTATTTTACGCTATTCTTCTTATTATAAGTATCTACTATAAATACACACAGACCAATGGCTATTTTGATTTTGAGGATTATATTGCTGACCCAACGCAACTAAAGTATAGTTATTCTGTCAGACCGGATATGCTACGTCTTTACAAGATGTTTCATGAGAAGAAAAAGACCAAGAGTAATATTGTCACGATTGAATATAACAAACAGAAAATAGAGCTTACGAATGATGATAGTTGGTTTCTCAATATGATAACTCCATATCTTGATAAATATTTAGGAGTTTCAACTTTGGAAGAAGCGGAAACGGAATTGGATAAAGATTATCCCAGTATAGGTAAAAGAGGGAGGAAGCGCGAAAATGCGATACTTGATACGATAACTCTTAGTATATATAACCTACTACGCCACTCATCATTTGCAGCCAAAGGTAAAGGATTAACAGATAACGAGGGGAATTTTATTCTTGAGTTACTGAAATATCTCAAACTGATTGATGAGGACAGTCCTAAAAATGACATATTGAATTTGCGGGCTACAATCAGGAACTTACAAAAATATGAAGTTCGTCCAAATTGGTGGAAAATCCCCATGTGCAAAATGTCTCCCAATAATCCAGTTGAACATTTAAAATCATATTGGTAAAACATATAAAGATAAAAAATGATAGCCTTTATTTAATTGATGATTATTGTGCAAATACATATAATTTGTTGATATATTGTGATTTATGATATTTGTGATTACATAAAGAATTAAGCATAAAAAAAGGGATTTCTTTATGTTTTTTTCTTCATTTCATACGCTTCTATTTCTCCGTAGTTTTGCAGCGTAATCAAAGACAAAGGTGCGCACCTCGTTTGAGATTCATTAATGTTTAATTTTTTAAAATGAAGATTATGAATTTAGAATTTGGAGAAAAAAAAGTAGTTAAGTCTTATGACAATGAAGGTGCAATGCAAACTGTAAAGGCAATGATGAAAAGAGGTGAGCAATTGAATGTTAAGTTTTACACTAACAAGGATAACTATCCATGTGCTTGGATTGAATCCAAAAAGATTCAAGGTTTCTGTTTGATATTGAATCAAGAAGGATTAAGTTGGTTACGTACTTATTTGGAAACAGGACAAGCGGAAGATTTTGGTTTTAATCCTAATAGTGTTACGGCTTATAGTGAAGGAGAAGATAAGGATTTTCAACTATCAATTTTTAAGCAACTGATTTTAGCGGGAAAAGCATTACAATTTGTTCCTACGTTTCGTGAGTATGGAGCGAAAATTACTGCCAGTGCTTTTTTCAGAAAAGGAAAGATTTTCTTCCGGTTGGAAAGGACAGAAGAGTTATATGATTATTTATTGGAAAAAGAATTGATAGCATAATTGAATTATTAACGGGGGAAGGCGCAATTCCTTCCCTATATTTATAAATCTATTAAAATTTAAAATTATGAAAAAGTTAAATGTAAAGCCAGTAGAAGAGTTGTCCCAGTTCATTAATGAAGCTAATACTCCTGGAAATTTGTTGCAAGATGCACCTGATTTTGATGCAATCAAGCAGGAAGAATACGAAAATGAAGGAATGGATGTGATAGACGTTAATGAGGAAGATGACAATAGAAATTAATCTTAGTGAGCTCGGTAAGGTGCAATACCTTACCGAAGTTCTTCCCGAAATTCCTACGAATACTATTCTTTATAAGAAGTTGACCGGACTTGGTGCTACCTATGGAGAAATCACAGCAAAACGTAACTCGATTATCATTGAGCCGAATGTTCCTGTTATAATTGGTAAGTGCAATGACCCTAAGCATAAAGATGATAATCTGTTCGGAGTATATGAAGGTGTATATACTGACGATATTGTAAACTACTTGGAGAAGAGCAAGAAGAAGTATTATAAGATACTTACTACTCCCGAAAGTTTTCAGAAAGTAAAGGACGCATTTGAAGAACTGGAAATGAGTGCGCATTGTTCTTGTTTTCTTCTGTTTGATGAATGTCATAAGCTAGTGAAGGATGCGGATTACCGGAGTGACATAACACTACCGATAGATGATTTCTTTAAGTTTGACCAAAAAGCATTGGTTTCTGCCACACCGATAGAATTGAATGACCCTCGATTTAAGGAGCAGAACTTTCAGACGATAGAAATACAGCCGACTTTCGATTATAAAAAGGAGATTTGGCTTCATCATACGAATAATACGCTGCAAGCATTTAAAGATACACTATCCAAGCTAAACAATGAGGAAGCTGCACCACTTCCGATTTGTGTGTTTATCAATTCAACTGATATTATATATTCATTGATGAAGCAACTAGATTTATTGGAAGATTCCGCAGTCTTTTGTGCCCCAAAGAGTGTTGATAAGTTGGGAAGGAATAAATTTACCAATGCCTATGAACAGTGCAGCATTGATAAAATGAAACGGTACAATTTTTTCACTAGCCGTTTTTTCAATGCTGTGGATATTGAGTTAGAACAGAAACCTCATGTAATAATGTTAACCGATGTTTACTTTGCAGAACATACAATGATAGACCCTTATACTGATGCTATCCAAATGGTTGGACGATTCAGAAATGGTGTATCATCAATTACACATATTAGTAACGTTAAAGAAGGTATACCACAAAGAACGAAAGAAGAAATAAAAGGATATATTGTTTGCAGCAAGGAGATATATCGAACAATGAAGAACTTTTATGATTGTGCAGCAGACAGGGCTTCCCGTGATGCTTACCGTGCTGCACTGGAAAGTCTTCCTTTTAATAAGATGCTTGATAGGAACGGGAGAGAGAATTGGTTTGCAATAGACAACTACATAGATGAGGAATTGATGAAAAATTATTATTACGATAAAGGCTCTCTAAACGAGGCATACGATAATTGTTATTCATTTATTTCTTATCAACATGGATTTTACTATTCGATAGGTGACTTTGAGCGGTTAAAGAGGGAAAATAAATCTCAATCCATTAAAGACAAGCGTAAAGAGATAGTCCGCCAGTTGGAGATGTTGGGAAATTGTGCTACTGAAATGGAATTGGAATACAAGCGGGATTTGATTGCGGCTGATTCATTTATTGTTGAAGCTTATGATACGGTAGGTAAAGAAGTGATTGAACAACTCAAATATTCCAAAAAGAAAATCACGGAAGCCATGATACAGAAGCAATACAGTGAGAAGGCAACCGGAACAGAGGTAATCCGCTTAATAAAGAACTCATTTACTGTTGGTCAAAAATACACTCGTAAATATATCAAAGAAGAAATAAAGAGAATTTATGCTCTATTGAATATACATCCCCCTAAAGCCATAACAAGTAAGACTATAAGCGATTTTTTTATGGTGTCCGAATGCAAAGTCAGAGGTGAAAGATGTTATTTGCTGATTGAGGAAATATTATAATGCGAAGGACATTTTTTTAAGAAAAGTACTTTTATAGACCCTGTTCGAAAAATGTCCCTTACTTTGAAATAATCGACTAAAAGAATAATTTGGTAGCAAAAAGGAGATTCGCTCCGTGATGAGTGAATCTCCTTTTTTGCAAAGGTTAATTTTTACATGATAAGAGTAACCTTTGGTGGTATGGGACGAGGTTTTTCCACGATATTTACCTTCAAGACTTTAGCTAAATACTTCCAAGTACAAACAGTTCCTTCCGGTATTTTTCGTTTTTTTAGTGCTGCTGCTAAAAATGGTAATGCGCTATAATGGTCGATGATTTTTCCTACTATTTTTTTATTATATGGTGGTATTGTAATGTTTTGTGATGCGAAAAAATCAGCCATTGGTATATATACCTTTGTATAAACTTCGTCATCATCCTTTCCTTTGGCAATATCTATTTTGAATAAATGTGCGTTTGTAAGTGTGTATCCGTTTTGCTCTTCTTTTATCAGTTCTTTGTCGATACACTGATTGAGATAAGAATCTAAGGTCGGGCGGGATATATTTAGTTTCTTGCAGATTTCACTTTTGTTGTATCCTGTGTAATTGGTGTTGTTTAGGCAGATACATTTTAATAAGATGAGGAAAGCTTTGAGTTTGTTAGGAATGTTTTCTTCCAATAAATCCAAGTCAATTCTAATCCAGTCAATTTGCGGTTTGTATAGATAATACGTACAGGTATTGAACACGCCTTTGTTACCAATGTTCTGTTGTGTATCTTTCCGTAGTAACCCTTTCTTTATTAGTTTCTCGATATGCTTGGATATATATTCGGTCTTGCTTATTCCTGTCAATTGGGATAGCGTTTCAAGCTTTACGTGTGAAATATAAGTGTTGTAATCTGATTTCGCTAATAAACAAAAATAAGTATATGCTTCATTTGTTGTAAGCCCTATGGCTAGGCTTGCCGGTATTATTCTGTATCCCATAGTTGGCAAATGGTTGTCCGTTGATAAAATAAATAATCTTCTTTTTTAATAATCTGTTGAAATTGGAAGTTCCGAGACTTATTTTGGCTTCCTTTCTGTCTATATAAGTTTCATTGGTTAGTTGATTTACATACATGAAAAAAATAAGATTTAGAATGTGCTTTTGACTTCTGAAAGAAGGCAATGCTTATTAGTTATTTTCCAATGGTTAGTAGTATAGTCCACCCTGTTTTTTTACATGAGCGTGCCCCTGTTTTTTTACAAGTTGTTTTTTCGGAGTATAAGGATATTTTCTGCAACTTTTGCTAGTCGTTCGAATAGTTCGGGGTATTTCTTTCTTAAATAATCTCTGTCTATTTTGATTGTTACTTTGCGATGAATGATGTGCTCTGTTGTTTCATCTGTAAGGGTGGTACTTGTGTCAGGTGCTATTGGGATTCTTGTCTCAATCATGGGATTTTAAATAAAATGTTTTTCTAATGTGGTTAATCTGTATTCTTTGTTTCTGATAGCCTTGTGTCTGTATCCATACACCGATATGGACTTTATTATCTCTGATTCCGTATTTTAAGGCTAATTCACGTAATTCTTGATAGGTATATACTTCTGACATGGTAGGTAATATAAAGAAATTTTCATAACCACAAGCGGTAGGGCAGACGTCAAATTGCCCTACTTTTTATGGTTATGCTACAAAAATGAAAAAGGTCGTCTAATACTAGTATATAGGCGACTGCAATAAAATCTATCAGACATGGCTTTATCTATGAAAGACTGCGAAGAAATGAATTTACCACATTGATAGTAATTGGGAAATGGAGATAAAAAGCCCTCAATGCAATACGGTAATCCTTCCTTCATGGGATACACAAATTTACGAATAATTGGGGAAGCTAAAAAATGAATGATACTCATTTTTCAAACATTGGTTGTATGGTTATGCCACATTCTGTAATGGTCTAAAGTAGTTCCATTTGTGGAGAGTAGAAAGATATGCGTGCAATAAAGTATAGGTACTTATATATAATCCCCCCCCTACCTATAAAAATAGGAGCTTAAATATATATCAGCTTATTTCTCCTATGATTTACTGAATTGAAAGTTACATGAGCGCATGAACAGTACCCTCTAACACCCCCCGAGGGTAGTTGGAGAGAAACGAAATATCTATTCTCCACGTAATCAATTTATAAATCATTTAAAATTTTATTCGTTATGAGAAATCTACAAATTATTGGCAATGTGCCACAGGTAAGAAGGGAAAGTAACTTTGGTGAGTATGCAGAAGAAGCGGTAATAATCGAAGAGCCAGTAAAGCCCAAAAGGGTAAATCACTTTATAGAAGCAAACTCTGTGGAGGTTACTTTAGACCATTTAAAGAATGATAATGTGATACCAGTTTTCAGCAAGGATAATGAACTGACTATTTCGCATCCACAATTCATTGAAACGGTTTGGGAAGCGGCTAATTCATTTTATAGTGGTGAACAAATCGAGCAACCAGATATAAGGTGCAGTCATGTGGTAAAAGGGAGACGTCCAGAGTCCATTAACAAGCCAAAGAACCTGTTAACGGAAGCTGACACTACCCAGTATTACGAAAGATGTGCTTTTGCCATAGATATTCCATCTATTTATGAAAATGTATCTGGCAACAGGCTTAATCTTTCTATAGTTGGCGTTCGTGCCTTGAATAGAGAGAATCTGGCAACTAAGAAAAGTCCTGAATTATTCAGACTGGCGGTTTCATTCAAAAATACCGTATGCTGTAACATGTGCGTTTTCACAGACGGATATAAGGATGATATAAAGGTAATGAGCACAAAAGAACTGTTTAGGGCTACATTGGAACTACTTAATAATTTCAATACAGCCAAAAACATACATTTGTTGCAAACGCTTGGTAACTCATATCTCACAGAACATCAATTTTGCCAATTACTTGGAAGAATGAGATTTTATCAATCATTACCACAAGGCTATCAAAAAGATATTCCACGTATGTTATTTACTGATACACAGGTTAACAATGTGGCTAGGGCTTATATCAATGATGAGAACTTTGGCAGCTTGGGAAATGATATAAGTATGTGGAAATTGTATAATTTGTTAACTGGAAGCAATAAGTCAAGCTACATTGATAGTTTTTTGGATAGAGCGATAAATGCAACCGAAATAGCAACGGGAATAAATGCCGCTTTGCATGGAGACACTAAATATAAGTGGTTTATTGATTGATTAAACAGGGGAATATTCAGAAATGGGTATTCTCCTATTTTATTAACTACGTAAAACAAAGAATCATGTTTTATTATAAGATACTTGTTTGGCTCTTTTTTGTGGCATTGGCTATGATTAGTGCGTGTGTGCCGTTGATATGGCTTGTGATTTTTATAGGTTTATGGGATATTGAAGAAGCGAATAATCGTCATTAACTACTTATTGTGTTCAAAACTGGAATGTGTTCAAATAAATCTGCAAAGGTGGTTTGAACACATTCTTTCATGTTATCAATTTAATCAAAGAATAAAATGAAAACAGCCGTAATATACGCTCGTGTTTCGTCAAGTAATGACAGACAGGACACGAGCAGACAAATAGAGGATTTAAAGAAATATGCTATCTCACAGGATATAGAAATTGTGAATATATTCCAGGAGCATATTTCAGGTGCAAAGAAAATAGAGGAAAGACAGATTTTAGGGGAATGTTTAGAATACTGTAAACGTGAATCTGTGAATATCCTACTTTTGTCTGAATTGTCAAGACTAGGAAGAAGTACATTACAGGTTCTTCGCTCTTTGGATATATTGCATGAATCGAAAGTGTCGGTTTACATACAGAACTTGGGCTTATATACTTTGCAACCAAATGGGGAAGTTAATCCAATAGCTTCTATCATGGTGACAGTACTTGCAGAAATGGCAAATATCGAAAGAAGCAATATTCAATACCGTTTGAATAGTGGTAGGGCAAATTATATTGCCAAAGGTGGTAAACTTGGCAGAAAGACAGGTTCAACCAAAACGGATGATAAGAAAAAAGAGGAATATAAAGAAGTCATTGCTTTACTAAGAAAAGGCTATTCAATCAGAAATATAGCTAAGCTACAAAGTATTGGTATTTCCACCGTTCAACGGATAAAAAATCAGTTTATAAAGCCATAAGCATGAAATATCGGTGGGGTGGAAAAATTCAGAGATTTAGTTTTTATATGGGTGGTCTTGAATTTTTCCACTACCATGGATTTATAAAGAAGGGATAGCTCTCAACTTTTAATAAACAATAGTTCTTGCTATTACGAACGCTTTTCGTAACTTTGTGGCAATTTCAGATACCTAATGTGTTAGGTCTGAAAGGACATATTACGAAAGGTGTTATTGAAATTATCTTCCATTCTCAAATCTCGCAAATTTGATAACGGTACGAAGATGATAGCAATAGCACCACACCATTTGATATATACCTACCTTATATCTTTAAGGCTTTAGATATTGTCAATATTGGTGTGGGCTATTGTTTTATCCGTACCAAAGGCAATGCGAGAGCCAGAGAATGAGATAAGACAATACGTTCCACACCTTTTTTATTGTATAACAGTATCTAAAGGGAACAGGGTACATAAATGTGTTGAATAATATGGAAACAGATATATAATTATACCTACTGTAGCAAGGCTTATTAAGCAATGTTGCCAATTTTGAAAAACAATCATAATCCATTTCTATTAAAGAATACCAATTTTTATATTTATGAGAAAAATTCTACCAGTCATAACATTCATATTAGCAATATGGCAATGTACCTATTCATATTCTAAAGATATTGTATTTCCTAACGTAAAACATGCATCTCAAAATAATATTTTTATAAAGAAAATAACGATATTGAGTGCACATACACAAGTGGATTTCCTGTACAGGTCTAATGAGAGTAATTCACGTTATATCTATTTATCACTCCCTAAAGATGGAAACAACTCTATGTATTTAAAGGTAAAGAATATGAAGTATAAACTTTTATTTACTAATGGAATAGCCAATAAAGATGGACAAACGGTATGTCACCCAGGGCAAGAAATTGAATTTTCTGCAATTTTTGAGGCTATACCTGAAAACACAGAAGAATTGGATATAATTGAAGGAGACACAGGGTCTTGGCATTTCTTTGGAGTTCAATTAAAAAGCAATAATACTAATCAACAGGAATTGTGTCGACTTAGTATTATTAACGCTTACGAAAATGACAGAGACATTACTTCTATTATTAAGAGCAGAAGGGCGTATTTAACGTTATACTTAGATAACGGTGAGCTTTGTTTGGCTAATGTACATCCTTTACATAACAGCCAATCATGGGGGAAACTGATTGTTGAAGACTATGAGAGAGCAAGAACTAATGATGGGAGTATAGATAAAATTAGTTATGCAAAATGGTACTATCAAAATTCTTATGATAATAAAACAGGTGTTGCACTAGTTGCAATAGGTCAACGAGAATATACTAATATGGCTTTTGTACAAATCTCAACAGATAATAAAATTCTGCATTACACAACAGAGATTCAAGGGAACATGGATATTATACAACGAGATGAAAATGTGAAAACGCATACACCCAAATCAAAGAATTCAAATACACCAAATAAACGGAGAACATTACAAAAGAATCCTAATTTTAAAATTGAATAAATATGAATAAGAATATATTTTTGATACTTGGTGTTATATTAGCATTCTTTAGTTCATGCCAAAAAAATCTGAAGGATATTATACATGATACAGAGAGTGCAACATTTATAATCTATACTTACGATGAATACGGAGCTCCATTAGGTAGTGGCTCTGGCTTCTTTATTGATAGTGATGGTACAGGGATAACAAATTACCACGTGTTGGATGGTGCTGTAAAAGCAATGCTTAAAACTAGCGATGGGAAAGAGTACGAAATAGATAAGGTATTGGCTTCTGATAAAAAATGGGATATTATTAAGTTTTCGATAATAGCTCTATCTAATCAAAAATTTCCTTATTTAGAATTTGCTACTAAAGGCACAGAACAAGGAGATAGAGTTTATAATATAAGTAGTCCTTTAGGATTAGAGAAAAGTGTTTCTGATGGAATTGTGGCGTCATTAAGGAATGATAAACAACATGGTGATATTATACAGGTAACTGCACCTATTTCTCCAGGAAGCAGTGGTAGTGCATTATTGAATGAAAAAGGGGAAGTGTTTGCTGTTGCGACATTTAATCGTACAGGAGGGCAAAATCTTAATTTTGGGGTATCTATAAATAAAGAAAGACTTACTGCATTGACGAGTAATGATTTTAATCGCTTTAATCCCAAATTTAACAATAAAGAAAATTTTATTATCTTGAATATACCTAATGAAAGGAATAGTGAAGTGGTTTTGAATGCTATAGAATTTAAAGATGATGTAACAATCGCATATCTTTCATATACGAATCTGAATCTATCTATGGGGGAAATGTATATATGGTGCGAGATAGATAAAGGCGATGACGGTTTTCTTATTCACGACTTAGATAACGATAGTAAATATTATGTTACTTCATCAACGATAGGAGTAGATAAAATGAATGGGACAAAAGTATCTTTGGCTTCTAATTATAAGTTCAAAGTGTTTTTTCCACCAATCAAATCGACTTTGCATAAAATTAGTATTACTTATGGAAATACCTCAAGAGGATGGCAATTTAGAAATATTGATTTAGATAAATACAAATCAAATTTTACTGTTGATATGGATAGTTATCAAAAAGAATATGCTTATTCTACTATGCATGAAGGAAACTTTAATGAAGCTATTGATATATTTACAAGTATATTAAATGAGAAAGCCGAAGATATTCAATCTCTAAATGCCTTAGGTATAATATCTTATGTTGTTGATAACAATAGAGATGCAGAATCTTATTTCAGTCAAGCAATAGAATATCATCCTAATAATCCAATAGGATATATAAACCGTTGTCACCTATATAGGTCTCAAAAAAGGAATGAAGAAGCTTTGCAAGATATAACAAAAGCGATAAATTTGAATAATGCACAGCCAGATAATTATACTCAACGGGCATTTATTTATATGGATATGAATATGTGGGATAAAGCTGAATCTGATTGGACTAAAGCATTGGATACAGATGATTTTAAACGAGATGCAATGGCGTATTATAATAGGGCTATCTGTCGTATCTACTTGAATGAGAAAAAGGTAGCTTGTGAAGACATTCAGATTGCATATAATCTAACTAATGATACAGAATTAGAACAAGAATTGAATGACTTGTGGAATAAATGTGGTTGTTATTGATTAGGAAATATTTATGCATAGTTATACTACTATTATGTATTGGTAATAAGAATACTGATACACTGATTACTGATAGCCTATCTATATATGATAATCATCCTACTTTGGATATATCAGAAGCTAAGCATTTACAATGGGTAGATTCTGTATTAGGAGTAAAAGGTGTGAAACTGATTGATTACAGAAATAGGATATACCAATATAATGATACAAGGTTTTATTGGAATAGGACTTTTGGTTATTTCTTGGTATATCCCTCTAGCTTTACGCATGGAGAAGAATCAGATTTAAGTAATGGCAATCATTTCGTAAATGAAGATAGTACAATCTGTTTGAATGTGTATGCTACATACTTCGATGTTTTTAAAGATGATTATTCGCTTCATGAATGGTTTGATATAATGATTGATACAGAAATAGAACAAGGCAATAGAATTGTCAAGAAAGATATTACAGACCATAGTTATACTATTGAAGGCAATACTAAGGGTGATAGATATTTTTACAGTAAAGCTATTTGTAAGAAGGCTTATGAGCGTGAGATTATTGTAACAGTGAAGTTGGAGTATACGAGGTCTGTTAAAAAGCAAGCAGAAGAAATAGTTGACAACAATATTCACTTATATAATCTACCAAGAGAATAATAAAATTGCAGTTTATTTCTTTAGTTGAAATTGATGTTAGGAATGATATGAGAAATAACCAATAATACATTTGTCAAATATTATTTTAAGTACAAATATGGAAGGTTGGATAGTGTTAGGATTAATATTGATAGTTATCGCATATCTCTTTGGTAGAATAGGGTTCGCTGTTGAGGAAGACAAAGAACGGTCAGAATATGCAAAAACAAATGAAACTATAGATAAGGCGATTAATGCAGAAGATAACAAGACACGGAATTTAGTTATCAATACATTAAAAGAGATTGGTTGTCAACCAGAAGTTGATGATAAGGATAGAATCTGTTTTAAATACCAAGGTGAGGAGTTTTTTATAGATGCAGATAATGACTATCTGTTTGTCACTCTTTGGGATACTTGGTGGCTATGTGTCGATTTGGATAATGCCAATGTTGAGCATTTGAAGGAAGCAATAAATCTGAATAACATAAGAAATATTGTTTCCACTGTTTATTCCATAGATGAAGATAATAAGCAAATGGGAGTACATTGCAAGGCAGTAATTCTATTTGTTCCTTCCATAATAAATATAGGAGATTATTTGAAAATTGTACTGGATGATTGCTTCAAAGCTCATGACTTACTAAAAGAACAGTTTATACGTCTTAATTTTAAACAAGAAAAACATGAAAGCCCACGGGTAGTCGTTAAAGGATTTAATTAATAATATCATGAAGAAGTTTTTTAGTTCCATATTTAATGCTCATCCTCAAGTAAAGAACATCTCTAAAGATAAAGAGGATGATTTGATTGATAGATTGGAAAATGAAACGTATCTATCAAATGAATTTAGATTTCAACACCAAAATGAAAAGTATCAATTACGAGCCACTCCTAATGAGAAAGTAACTTTAGGAGTACTACTTAATAGAACTTTTGACATAAGGCAAGAAGAGGTTTCTGATTTATATATTGTCACAGACAACATTCATGAGAAAAAAGGGATACTTGTTGTAGACAGCAATGAAATCTGGAGTTTTGATTTATGCAATGCAGTCCTTATCAAACAGGACAATGGAGATATGGGCTATAGATTTAGTGAAAATGTCATTTTGTCTATTTCCTATAGGAAGGGATATGTCAAACAAGAAGATGATGATAAGTCCATTAGCAGAGTGAACGACAATATCATTGTACACCTAAGAGGATGTGGAGGTGGAAAGGAAACATGGTTTATCCGTGCATCTATCATGTTACCAACATTCAGCCATGAAGGAGATAAGACATATGCCAGAAATGCGAATCAACCTCAAACACTGAGTGTTTTGTTTGCCTATGACCATACAAGCCCACAGCAAAGGATAGAGGAATATAAGGCTATTCATGACAAAGCAATTGAAAAATTCAACAATAGAGAAGAATTGGATTTTTATGAATATTGTATTATGTCTCAAATGACGCTTGCCATTGGAAAGGATTTTTATTGGGGTAATGAAGTTTTGAAAGAAAATAGATATTGGGATGCAATTGTGTATTTGGAAAATGTATATCATGCTTTGAGAGAAAGTTGGCTAAGGGGTAGCATTACAGATGATGATAAAAGAATGTTTTATCAAACCTGTTATCTCATTGGATATTGCTATGCAGAAATGGGTTTATATGAGAAAGCCCTTTTCTTTCTGGAAATAGTTCGTCCCTTAAATAACATTAGATACAACATAGAATACATAAATTGTTTGGCAAATAGTAGAGATATAAGAGCAATTAATACAATCCATAATGAACTTAATCAATTGGCGCAGTTAAAAGAAAGTGAGATTACGGATGGCATTATATTTTATCACAATTTCCTACGTAGGAGAAGAGCATATACTTTTGTTGATATGGGACGGTTGGATGATGCAGAGGAAGCATTTAAGGAAATGCTGAATGAAGATGCAAATAAGGAATATGCCAAAGGTGAACTGGAGTATATTCAAGAATTGAAAAAACTAAAAGGCATAAATAATATTGCATCAGAAGAATAATATGAAGGTAGAATTATTAAATAAGAAATAATGGGAATTATATTACTTAAAATGCCTCAATGGCTAATTAGTGTGTTTAATTGGTTTACACTATCTTCTATGAAAAAGATAATTATTACCCAAATGCTCATAGCTATTATAATTACTATGTTTGATAAGGCATGCGAGATAATACTAAAAGGACCTTGTGTTTGGGATATACAAGATGTTGTGGCATTCATTATATTAGATACCGTATTAATAATTAAACAAATGAATTATTTGTAAATATTGAGTAAAACAGCATTTGAAGAAATTCATTTGCTGTTTTTTTTATTGTTCTATCAATAATTACAACACATCTTTTACAACAAGGCTTGTTAGAAAATATATATAATAAAATCTGATTAATTAATTTGTTTTTTGTACATTTGAACACAAAAATACATCATACTAATAGTAAGCTTCAAGTCAACATGAAAAAGATTATTTTTATAATGTTATTAGGATTAGTCTGTAATACAATTAATGCCCAAATTGTAACTAAACAAGAATTAGAAGAATATACTAATATAGGGGATATGTCTTGGTCAGCTAAGGCTAAGGAGCTATCTAATGAATATAAGCTGAATGAATTGGGTGAACTATCATTATCGGTTATAAAAGAGTATAAAGGTCAGTCCAAATCTCAATTATATCGCAAAATTATAGATTGGGTCATATCTATGTCTTCTGATGCAAAGTCAGCTATACAGGTTTCAAATGAGGAAGAAGGAACAATCATGGCACGTTGTTATCTGCCTAATATTGCAAAACGGACTATGGGAGATAACTCATATAGAGTAAGTATTCGACCACTTATTAAATTTGATTTTAAAGAAGAACGTATTCGAATGACATATACTTTACAGAACTATGAGGTATTGAAGATAAATGACGATAGTGGATATGTCATAATGTTTGGTGGTGGTTTTGGTGTAACAGGTAATGGCGTTACTAAAGATACCCAAATATGGGCACTTTCTGATTGCTTTCCATTTACAGAAAACAGACAACATCCTAAAGTGACCTCATCACGAGCTTTTGTTTATTCACTATCATGTTATAAAATCCTTGTAGACAAAATTGATACAGTTCTAAAGAAGCCATTGCAAACAAGTAATGATGATTGGTAATTATCCTATAAATGTAACTTTGACATTTTGAATTAATATCTCTTTGGTATGGTGGTAACTAACATGGTTATCACTATTTGAAGAAATTCATTTGCTGTTTTTTATAGAATAGCAATGTCGTGCAATTGTATTATTAATCTTTTCAATTAAAATTTGAAAGTAAAATAGTATCTTTGTAGAGATAAAATTTGTTGAACCATGTTACATTGAATTTGACGCTGGCGCAAACCATAGCGCAAACCGGAGCTAAAAAAGAAAAAGGCACCCAGAAGTGGAAGCCTCCCAAATGCCTTATTCTTATCAAGTAGCGGGACCCGGGATTGAACCGGGGACCTCATGATTATGAATCATTTAGAATGATTTTTTGCGATTTTTATTGGATGATATATTTGCTTATTTATCAGTGATTTAATACTTTTGTGACATTGTCTGATAATGACTGATTCTTAGAAAATAAAGCTTTTT
Source organism: Bacteroides sp. 1001302B_160321_D4 (assembly GCF_015667765.1). NCBI lineage: Bacteria > Pseudomonadati > Bacteroidota > Bacteroidia > Bacteroidales > Bacteroidaceae > Bacteroides > Bacteroides sp. 1001302B_160321_D4. Next base: position 50,871 of record NZ_JADPLO010000012.1, read on the forward strand.
GTGTTCCCGCTGTGTTCCCATTGTGTTCCCAAATAGCTTATTAAAGTGTTTTGTTTTATGTTTTTAAATATGATGATTTATGGATAAAAAGTATATAAGTTGTTTGGTTAATGACAAAGTTGGTGTTTGCGCAATAAGTCTTGTTCTAGACAAAAGGCATGTGAGGAATGGAGGTAAATATCCTATAGCATTACGTTTTACTATAGATCGAAAAAGATTGTATTATCCGTTGGGAGATAAATATACAGAAAAAGAATTTGATGCTATTTGTAGAGCAAAAAATACAGGTCGAAGATCCAATATTAAGAGTGAGAAGGAAACAAACTTTGAGTGTAAGATGCTTTTAGAACAAACATTTAAATCTTATGTTGATATAGTACAGGATTTGGATAAAACTTCTAAACTTAGTTTGAATATGATCATGACTCGGTTAACTGGAAAAAATGAAGAGGATTCATTTTTGTTAGTATGGGAAGATATTATTAATAATAGGTCTGTGGGAACTGCAGATAGTTATACTACGGCAAAAAAATCATTTATTAAGTATGTGGGAGTAATATCTGGTTTTAATGTATCCAAGAGTACAATTGAGAAATGGATTAAAGGAATGGAGAATGATGGATTTACTAAAACGACTATTGGAATATATTTAAGGGCATGTCGGGTTGTGTGGAATGAGTGTACACAAAGGGGATTTTTAAGTAAAAAAGAATATCCGTTTGGTAAAGATAAAAGTTTGATCACGATTCCTGTAGGTAGTACACGAAAAAAGGAATACCTGAATGTAGAGCAAATGACGGAATTGTATCAAGTGTTTATCAACAAAAAATATCCAGAATCATGGCGAAAGAGTTATATAGAAAAGGTTCATTTTTCTTTAGGATTGTTTTTGGTACAATATTTATGTAATGGTTTTAACTTAGCAGATGCTGCACGGCTTCGATACAATGATTATTATTATATTAGTGGTAAACAGTCTTTTCAGTTTATGCGTTATAAAACTAAGGATAGAAGTGAAAATAATAGTGAGGTGGTAATTCCGATTATTGAACCTTTGAGAATAATTTTGTCGGAAATTGCTGCACCGGAGGAAAGAGGGGGATTGGTATTTCCTTCTATATTGAAGGGGGAAACAAATGAAGTACAGGTAAGGAAACTGATAGCATTAGAAAATAGTAATATTCAAGATCGGATGAAAAAGTTGACTATGGCTTTAAATTGGGAGATTTTCCCTAGCAGTACTTGGTGCAGGCATTCTTTTGCAACAAATTTAACTCATGCAGGAGTTCCTATTAATTATATAAGTGATAGTATGGGGCATTCTCGTGATGAAAATATTACTGCGCGCTATATAGATATTTTTCCACATGAACAGCAAGTGCTATATAATAATAAATTGTTAAATTTAGCCTATGAGGAAATGACTTCGATTACTAAAATATTAAATTCACTTACTCCTGATGAATTGAAAGCTATAATAACTGTGGTAAAGAGTAAAACAAAGGATTGATAGGTATAATAAATATTACCAAGGGGTTGGTGCGATGAATCTGACATAATTGAAAGAAGTTTATGAGTATATCAGGAGTATAGTTTAATATTTTTTTTATATTTGAGGCAGTATTCGGGAGAACTGGGTGCTGCTTTTTTATTTATTCACTAAAAACGCTGAAATGTTAGAGCAGATAATTGAAAAGTTTGAGTTTATGAATAGTCTCATTGATATTCTAAATCCTTTAGAGTTATATGAATTCTTAAATCACCAAAAAATGTTAGAGGTCGTTGATTCAGATATTCGTATTAGCGAAAATGATTTAAGGAGTGATCCTACTTTGAATATTAGTGATGAAAAGTTATTTGTAAGATTGAAACAGTTATCAAAAAATGATATAGAATCGATATGTTCATATCTTTCTCTATCAAATGTTCGTAGAAATAAGATGATAAATGCATTAAGAGACGACGATTATGCTTCATTCTGTCAGATAGATAAAAGGGGAGATTTATTTCTTTATATAAAAGCAGGAATATTTTATTTTGATTGTTTTAAAGAAATACTATCCAATAATAGTAGAACCCTTACAATTATAATTAATGCTTTCAAAAATGTAGATTGTCGTAAATCAATTTTTGAGCAATTATATCCAGTGGTTAGTTCATTAGTAGAAGAGGCTTCTTGTGTTAATATTCCTTTAGTTGATCATTCCACGGATACAAAAATCCGAAATATGGGCAATCAATTAAAATTATTACCTAAGTTGCTAAAAGACTCTTCTTCTGATAAAGAAAATGAAGAATATATAATGTCTCTATTGGAGGAATATTTACATGGATTGTCTGAGATATTTGATATGATTCAGTCTTTCCCTGCACAATATGTAACGCGTTTTTTCAATAAAATGTCGAATTCTGCTTATGCATTTAAGTTGCAAGAAATTTATAATGGATATAAGCAAAAAAATCCCAAAGCAATAGATATTATAATTTGTCCAGACAATTATAAAGCACCTCGTATTTTTAATCTACCTGAGAGTTTTGACACATTAAGACAGATCGGCGTAGAGAAAGAAAAATATGATTTCCGATTGGATTTGAATAGAAAATCAATAGAATACTTATATAAAGAACTTATTGACAGGTATGTCTTTGATATTCCCATAGAGCAGTTTGCTTATATTTTAACGGGGAAACGAGAAAAGGTCAAAGGAGTTGATCATCCATCGATAAAATGGCTTGGCACTATGCAGGATTTAAGTTGTTTTATTGGATTGTTATGTAAAAAGAGGAAAGGGAAGGATACTTATGGAATATGGAGTATAACCCAAAAAGTTTTTGTAATTGATGGTATAACGATAGATAATAAATCAATTTCTACCGAGTTTTCCAAAATAAAGAAGGATCGCAAACCTTATATTTATTTTAAAAAATTGATAGAAAAAGCTGTAGACTAATCAATTGCAATTGATTTTGATAAAGGAAGGATGTATCGTAAGTGCGATATGTCCTTTTTTGTTTTTATCCGGTTGAAATTGGGTTGTAGTGTGAAGAAATAATTTAAATATTAATAGCTACTCTCTATCTTCACAACCGAATTCTGAGCGCTCTGAATTCAGAATAGATGTTCAACAATTAAAAATTAGAAGAAAATATGAAAGATACCTTATTAAAAGAAAAACCTCTTTTTCAGTCTACTTTGGGTGATTTGGTGGAGGTCTTGAAAGAAGAGTTAGGCTTTGCAAGCGAGAGTGGTAACGATGAAAAGGACAACATCTTCCCATCTGGTGGTAAACATTATGTCCGGGGCATGAAAGAACTGGCAAAAGCTCTTCATTGCTCTATTTCGACTGCTCAACGCATAAAGAGTAGCGGTGTCATTGATGCAGCCATTTCCCAAAACGGTAAGGTCGTTGTAATTGATGTTGAGCGGGCTTTGGACATATTGAGAGTTTCTAATAAAAAATGGGGACGCAAGTAGTCTCAGGTAATTAATCGGAATAGACAGTTTCGCTGAGAAATATGCCGGCTGTTTTCAACGGTGGAGCTGTCTGTTCATAAATCAAGAAGGAATCTATGAAAAGTCTATTGACCTTCAATGAAGTTCATATGTAGTTTAATAGGTATAAATTTATGGATGTAAAAGATAGCCTACTGTCAGGTGTGTCTTTGTATAACAGCTTGACTTCAAAAGGATTATTCCTTTGTTTTATTGCTTATATTTGCTCTCGAAAATTTAGAAAGTAACCACTAAAATCTTAGTAGATGGACAGAAATTGGAATCTGTAAATGGCGCAGTACTTCAAAATGATAAGAACGCTTTAGTAGAGTTTCCAAAAGCTGATAAGGAGGCTGAAAAAAAAATATTATAATTAACCCGGAGTGATTGCTGGTAGTATATGAAAGCACTCCATAAGATTAAATTATATGTTAAACAATATAGACATCAAGAAACTCTATGATACTGGAGGCAAATGCAAAGGTTTATCCGCGCTCCCTAGTATCCTAAAATTGGGTGGTGCATGCTTAATTCTAAGTGTTGCAAACTTTGGTCTTTGTTGCCTTTATCATAGGTACAAGAAGCAAATTGAATTAGATGAGGAGGTTCGTGCGAACAATGCGGCACTTCAAAGCAGATTGAAACTTAATAATGTTCATATAAATAGTCTAATAAATAAAAGTAAATTACAAAAATGAAATTAATACCTAATTCAAACAACATTGCTCGAATCACTGGGATACTGGGAGTTAAGAAGACAACCGAATACTTTTTTATAGGGACAGGTTTCGCATTGGTTGCTTTAGGTTCTGTTTGTTATCTTATAACGGCGATTAAATCCCACGGTAGGATAAAGGAGCAGAATGATGTATTCGCAAACAAGCAGAGGGAGATTGAAATTGCTTCTTTATGTAAAATGCAGGAGAACGAACAACTTCACATTCATCGTATGCAGGAAGAGCATAAGCGGATGTCAACAGGTACAAACTGACAGAATATGAAGAGCGATAACTGTATAAAACGGAATAGGGGAAGTCCAGCGGTAATAACAGATTTAAGATACTCGTGGGGAATCTTTCAAAAAACGACCGGAGGTTCCCACTTATCGAAGAAGGTCCGGGTTGTGATCGTAACAGACAACCGAATTGATAAGATTAGAAATACTTTTAGAAGGAATCAATTATGAAATATAAAACAACAACAATCGTATCAGTATTTGGACTTGGCATAACAGCCGCAGGTTTTATTAGTGTATGGGTCTGTGACCGATTTGTCAAGAGACGTAAGCAGACAAAAAAGATGTCTATCGTATTTAACGATGTGGTGAATGATACCGAAACAGTTATGCCGTTGCAAACGCCTATTTCTCAAAAACGTACGAGAGCCAGGATTACGTCCGGTATGATCAGGAAATGGAATATGATGGCGAAAAAGGGAATGTCCCATAAACAGATTGCCGCCGGGTATGGTGTGTCATTGGTTAGTGTAGACAGGCATTTGGCCAGGTCAGGTAGAAAGAAGACCGCCAAAACCGATAAGGCCTATTCTACAGTCCCGATGATTAACAGTGAAGTTAAAAATAACAGATTATTAATTAATAAACATGAGTTATGAGTAATAAAGTAAAGGCAATGTCCCACTCTATAATCGATGTAGGAGGTAAAATTGGACTAGGGGGAGTTAGTGGACGCTACAAAGGTACTGCTTCAACTCTTTGGAAAATTGGTGGTTGCCTTATTGGTATAGGTGTAATTGGAATATACGTTTTACCCGAAATAAAGAGAAAGCTTGGACAGGTTAAGATTGACGAAAAGAAAAAGAAAAACGAACTTGAAAATGACAAGGCAAGGGAAGTGAGCAGACTTAAAATGGAAGAAAAAGATCATCAGTGTGATCTGGATATCAAAAAAGCGAAAGAGATCAGTCAGGTAAAGACTGATGAGATATCTAGAGTTATTACGATTCGTCAGGATTTTGGTCTCATGGGAAAAAAAACGGTTGGCGAACAAACGATAGATAAAGAACCTGCTCTTGGTGAGTGGTTACAATGGTTCGATACTCAGTTCCCCATGCCGGGTTACTCCGCTATTCCTCACATCAGCACTATTCTGAACGGTTGTCCTGGTGGCTTCAGGCCTGCCATGCTTCTACATCTGCTTGGGACTTATGGTGCACTTTGTTTCTCGAATGTGCGTGCGCAATATATGGACGGACGGTCTCATTCTCCCAGTTTGCAGGTTGTGATTGTAGGAGCGCAGGGTTCGGGAAAGAGTATCTTTAAAAATGTGTATGAACAGGATCTCTTTCATCGAGTGGTTATGGAGGACCGAGAGAAGGCCAGGAGTAACAAGCCTGACCAGATTATCCAAACGATAGGCAGCGAGATCTCAAAAGCGAGATTATTGGAGCTTATAGCTGGTAATCATGATGTATACTTCTATTCGATGGAGACAGAGATCGATACCGTGCGTCAATCTTTCACCAAAGGTGGCGGACTTTCTAGTGACTTGTTACGTAAAGCATTCTCCAACGAGAGTATTTCTTTGGACAACAAGCATACCCCTAATGAATGTCGCGGTACATTTCTCGTGTATTTCAATTACACCTTTACCGGGACTCCCAAGGCTGTCAGACGTTTCTTTAAAGAGGAGGAGTATGAAGATGGAACCGCCTCGCGTGTTTGTTTTTGTGCAATTCCCGAACTGGGTCATTCAATTCCGGAGTTTGACTTACCGGAGGGTGAAGAACTGGAGAAAATGCGTGACCAGATTGACAAGTGGCGTGAACAGTATTGCTTCAGAAGAACAAAAGAGGGTATTGATATTCCTGCCAACGAACACCGGACAGATCTCTCTTATGTATTCGGTACTCTGAAGCACTGGATCGAGAAACAGAAGGAGATGGGTGACGAGACAAGAAAAGAAGTTTCCCTTCGCATGGCCACTGTCGCCTTCCATGGTGCCATAGTGCTGCATATGCTCGCCGGTGAACCCGGGAAAGACGTCCCGAAGACACGTAGGGCGATTTGTAAGTTGACCGAATATCTTGCCAACCACTGCATGGAGCGTTTTCTCTGCCAGTATTACAAGGGAGTGTATCCGAAGATGGATATACCAACCGAACCACGGTTGGGACGGAGATTAACAGACGAGGAAATTGAATGCTGGTATCCTTTGTGGAAAACTCTCGATGAAAATGGCAATCAGCTGGGTTATGGAAGGATAGCCAAACTGATTGGAGTGAGTAAGAATGATGTGAGAAATGCTTTTAGAAAGCATGAAAAAGAAATCGGATTGAGTTAATACAGATAAGGAGGACGCTACACACCGGTGTTCTCCTTTTTTTTAGGGGTGTAAATGCCGTTTCATAGGGGTGTAAATGCTGAATGTATGAGTATTTGATTAATTCTGCATATTATAACGAATTGTGTTGAAATCCAGCTATTTATACATAAAAAAAAACTTTCTATCCTTAGAGGGTGTAAAACGTTGCACCCTGAATATGATAATGGATGTGATGACAATAGCTCATACGCTCTTAATCTAGTAGTCAAAATAGAGTTTGTCTTTCGTCGAGTAAAGTCTTCTTAATCTGATTTCCACACTAGTGTAGTTCAATAATAAACTTATATATCTTTACTTGTTTCGAAACAGCACTAAAGGTTCTTGCTCAAGTGTATATTAAGGTACACTAACCGATTTTTAGTACATTGTCAATGACACAGCCTCGATTTCATAAGTACCAGATCTCATTAGTCCTACTGTGTTTTCTTGAAAACACCTAAGATAACTATCGAAACTAATTTCCCCCCTGATACTCACTGAGATCTCATCTTCATCAACTCCCTTTTGTATTATGAGCAACTGGACTCTGCAATATTTCTCTGCATTCAAACTACCCTTTAACCAGTCTACAGGATGCAATTTTTTTTACTCTAAAACATATCCTATTTAAGTAATATTGCTGATTTTATGAAAAAAAAATGCACTAAAATATTGTCTTCGTTAGTTGTAGGCAAACGCCGTGTGAGTGATTATTATAATAATGGTTGTAGTATATTTACTATATATCTTGCCTTCGGTTAACCTGTAAGTTATCATTCTTAAAGATTGAATCATTGTAATTCATGGGTAATATTCTCCTAAGTACCTTCCTGATGCGGGATATACTTGCAATCGGGAAGCGTCTATGGTAGATAAGTCTGTCCATTACTTCCCTTTAGCAAAACTGAATCCTTTATCATTATATACGAAATTATCTGTGTAATATATGATATTAGATGTTCGTGCATGGAAATAATTATTCCCATTTTTATGATAGCAGGCTGTATACCTGTGAGAGTCATTTTTTTCTTCGGAATAATTACTTTCCGATGAATAACTGTTGATACGCGATTACTATCTCTGCTGACTGTCTCACCTTAAGCTTTGATAATCTTATACCTGTCAAGAAGAAAAAAAGAGGACAGTATCGCCCTGTTATGAACTGAACGCACTGCTTCTTTAGATTTCCCGGATTTCTATAAAATACCCCCTCTTGCCTTTCTCATTCGTCCTCTGCCTCTCTATGACGGGGAGATATTGTGCCAGCTCTTTAGCCTTGGCTGTTTTCCCGGTCAGCCCGATGCTGTCATATATCTTCTGGAGCATTCCCTTTACCTCCTGCCTGGAGTATGAAACACCCGCCTTGAATGTCCGCCTGCAGGCATCCCTTATCGTCTCTTGCGCGCATACCGTATTGTAAGCCCTTTCCATATCGGTTTCCTGAAAACCAAGCTTTGATAACTCCTCATAGCCCAGGGTATCATACCAGTGATGAAATTCCATCTTAATGAACGGGTTTTGCAGGACCAGGCTGTCATACTGGGGGTATTGTTTTCTAAAACGGGCATACCCGGCCAGTCTGTCTTTTTGAGGCGCATTGTAGTACCAACTCTCAAACTGTTTCAGTTCCTCCGGTTTCTGGCACATCCTGACCGCATCCTGAATACTTGTTAAGAGCCGGCAGGAATTATTGTAATAGTAGTTTCTCTGGTGCCACCTGTTCCACCGGGCTACCATAACCAGATAATTGAAACCGATTGTGGTGTGCCCGTTCTCCCGGATAAGATCAATATAATCATCCACAAACCTCCTGTCCGTTGCTTTGTCCCGGTAAAGCTCGATAAACATTTCTCTGGCATTGTCCGGCGCATTGTTATATGTATCGAGGATCATTTGTGACTTTCTCTCCATCTCGCTCTGTTTCCGTTCAAACTCCTCCTTGGTTACCCTCTCCGGCATCGTCTTGTAATATATGGTTGCATCGTAACGGAACGGGTTCATGTCAAGCCTCTGCCTTCCCAGTATCTGGGGTATGTCCAGCATGATATCGAGTGTCTGCCATTCCTTGCCCGCATTGATAAAGATATAGGTGCTGGCATTGGTCGAGTAGAAGTCCACACCTTCGAATGAGGCTTTTGTACAGAATGTAAAAGTCTTGTTTACCGGATTATTCCTGTCGGCACATAATCCGCCTGCCACGAAACCTTTCGGCAGTTCTGAAGCCTTGCTCTCCGAACACAGTATGGTCACTTCATCCGGTTTCAGGTTGTTCTGCCCGATGATGTTCCTGATGGACCTTACTTCATTGAGGAATATACAGGCTTCACGGGAATATACGACATTTCCCTGCAGGACCTTCCTTTCAAAATATCCGTTCTCCCTGTATCGTTGTATTAAGCGGGCGCATAGTTTCTCCGCACTTTCACCACTCTTCATCCTTACCTCCTTTAGTGTAGGCTCCTCAATGACCTCCGGGTCCCATTCCAGCTTATAATAGGGAATACCTGCGAATTGTGGTATATTATCCAGGAATATGTCGGGAATGGGTGTTGCGGAGAGGTAACAGATTCGCCGTGCTTCCCTGTCAAGGTATACCAGGAAATTCATGTCCGTACTTCCTTTGAACGTCGCATCTCCCATAAGGCACTGAAACTCATCGACCACAAACAGGAATGTATCTGTCATTCCCCTCGACTTGAGTACGGAAAGTACCTTGTCCGATGAATCCAGTGTGACTAGTATTCTGGGTGGCCTTGATAACTGCCCGAAAGGCAAATTTCCCTGGTGACAGTCCAGGTATACGCCTAAATCCTGCATTTTCTCTCTTATTGCTTCCGCCCTGTCGTTGCACAGGGGGATATGGAAGAGAAAAGTGTCGGGATGCTGTTTATGCTTTTCCTTGAGCACCTGAATCCGTGGCGAAATAATCACTACCGGCAGACTGGAATTGATGAACATTGATGTCCCTCCGCAACCTGTTATCGTCTTATTGAGAATAAATTTTCTGTCTATGGGTAGAATCCCCTTCAGGAGCCTGTCGTAGTCACTCATATACCTGCATTTCTCAGGCATATCAATTTGTATCATATTCATATTTATACTTTGTTTATAAAAGGTTTGCAATATTTTCCTACCCTCCATTTAATCGTTGAAGGGTAAACGGAACGCAACATTTTTTTTTACTCTAAAACATACTATTTATAAGTAATAATACCGATTTTAGGGAAAAAAGTTGCACTAAAATAGTGTTATTCGTTAGCTGTAGGCAAACGCCGTGTGAGTGATTATAATATAGTTATCATATCATTTATAATAGTTATCATATATCCTGCCTTCGGTTAACCTGTAAATTATCCTTCTGCAGCATTTCCTTCGAATCCCCTTCAGTCCTTAATATACATTGAACTCCAATGTCCCGAAGTTATTCTTCTCAGCCCTGTATGCGTTTCTCACATGCCCTAGTATTTCCTCTTCGCTCATCGTAGGACTTTTCCATCCTTCAGTGAAATACCCGATAGCCAGGCTCTCATCCACTCCCCATTTGCACATCAGACAGGCCAGCTTAAAGATGCTCTCCGCCCTGTTCCCCTCTTTCCAGTATTCCGGGTTATTCTTCTTCCAGAGAGAGTTTATAATATTGATAATGCTTTTGTCCGACACCTTTCTTTCTGCATGGGGTTGTATCACTTTGCCCTGCGCCCTTACGGTGGGGATATAATGAAACGTTACCGGATTAGGATTCATCCATATGTCAGGATCATAGCTGAGATAGTTTCTCCTTGCCATATCCTTGCAGGCGCTATCCTTACCGGCCACGTTGAATTTGTCCAATAGTTGTGTGTATAAGTCCCTGTGCCTGTCCGGGTCGGTATTATCATGCAGTATCAGTGCTTTCAACCCCCTTCCGCCTGGAGTTACGAATACACATAAGACACATGGAGTTCTTATCAGCCAGTTTCGCAGATCTGTCATTTCATCCTGTGTCCCTATATGGTCAAAGTCCATTGCCGTCACATTTGAATACGATATCAGATGCGTACTGTCAATTTCTGAAAATGTACCGTTATAGGCTACGGCAGGCAGTAGTCTGGCTTTCCAGTACTGCATTTCATTCTCCGGTTGTTTCCTTATATGTTCTATGGCCTGTGCCAGGGTATATTTACCGTACTGACTGTCACACAGCACCATGTTACCATCACGGATCATGCCTGTAACCCGTGAGAGTGTCGGATAGCTCAGATTGTACCTTGTATGGTTGATTCTATGTGCTAATGTGATATAACTATCCATGATTGTCCGGCATTATTTCTTTTTTATCCATCTGAGGTTCCGGGTGGAGTTATTGGACATGTCCCCGTCAATATGTTCCACTTCCGTATAAAGCTCCGGGTTCATGTTCGGCAGGAACGTTCTTGCAACCAGGAAGTCCGGATAAACCTTCTTATTATTTATGATGATATTTTCCCTGTTCTTTACTTTACGTGAATACAGGCCTTCATACAAATTACAGAGGATCTCCACGCTTTCATATATTTCCAATGCATACGCTTTCTCAAACCATTTGATGGCTATCTTATAATCTACAGGAGCTCCATACATACCTCCAAGATGTATCTTCCCTATTGTGAAAGCAGCCGGCCCCTCACCAGAGACAGCGTGCCGTAGTAACTCCATTCCTTTTTCACTATCCTGAGGGCAACCTTTCCCTTCCAGATATATACACGCCAGATTAATCTTTGCTACAGGTACCTTGTCTGCAATGCTTTCCAGCAGATTAATAGTCTTGTCAACATCCGGGGTTACTACCAGACCTTCCAGGTAGTACATGGCGACATTGTTGATCCCATCCGCCAGTCCCTGCATTGCGGCTTTGTTATACCAGAAGAAAGCATTGTCAAAGTTTCCTTCGTTTTCATAATCCTGTGCTAGCAGGTACATGGTTTCCGCATCACCTGCCGCTGCTTTTTTAATAATTCTTTTTTTTCGTTCTTCATTTTTATTCAGTTTTAGTATGCCTTCCTTATTTAGCGTACATGTATAAGGATTTCAGGGTTTTCCCAAGACGGTATTTTTTTTTAATAAACATGTCAAGGTTATCTGTGGGGTTGACGGTTGTATATGTATATAGTGAGTAAAAGAGGGCATAACTGTATTGAACCCGATGAGGAATTATTGCTAATTCGTATTCTCAGGTCGGATAACTTTTGAGGCATTTTGAAGCTTTGACGGCTTCCTTCGTCACCTCCCAGATCTGCATATCCAATCATATGAAAAATGTTTTGAACTGTACATGTCCATTCATTATATGAGGTCTGGAGCTCTTTATAAACAGGTTTAGTGTCATAAATTTATAAAAACGCTGTTGTCATCACCCCTCATCCTGATAAATGATGAAAGATAATAATAAATCATGTTTGAAATAATTATAATGTTAAAGCAAGCAGAAAAGTGGTTTCCTGATTTGGGAACTATGGTTTCCGGGCATCTCCTGATTTATGTTATTTCAGCTAAAGGGAACCATGAGCGGATTATTCCCGGAGTCATTCTGTTTTCAACCGGACTCTGCATTGAATGGTTGTTGAAAACAGGTCTGTGCAGCCCACCTATGACTTATTTACGAAAAGTATGGAAATCCGGACAGGTTATTGAAACAGATACCGATGGACGCTATACAGGAGGGAATGCGCAATATGTAATATTTGTAGAAACAACTGAAAACCAATCCGGAAGATATCTTTTAAATTGTCTGAATACTAATATGAATAGTTATATAAAATCAAAAGAAAATGATGAATAAAAACGATAAAAAACTGCCGTTCGAAAAAGAGATCAACGGCAGAAAAATGAGATATTGTGGAATATATAATATCTGGGTAAACCGTGAAGGTACATATGTTTATAGGGAATATAAAGACCCAGCCTGGAACCATGCCTTGCAAATCCATACCCGTCTGGATGGAAGCAAATACCTGGACACGAAAAGCCATGGAGAAATACCTCTTGATGAAGCTGTGGCCATCTGTTTCAGTCCTATGCCCCGGGATGGCAGGAAATATATACCGGTTCATAAGGATAATGATCCGGGCAATTGTCATGCCTTGAATCTTGCATGGAAACAGGTCCTGAAGTATTCTCCGACCGACAAGGAAAGAAAGCTGGATAACGGACTGGTGGTACGGTCGGATGGTACCATACTTGATAAAAGGAAAAAACTGTTTGTAGTCACGGTAATTGGTGACAGCGATACGGACCGACTGGTTTCTGTGGATCCTTATGTATGCTATTATCGTAAGAACCGTTATGGCTCTATTGACGAGAGACGTGCGCGTGTTGATGCTCTTATGGCGGAAGCCGAATTTGTAGCCGGTGATAACTCCCTGATGAGCAGGCCGCGGGTACTGCATAAGGATCAGGATTACCTGAATTACAACTCCTCCAATCTTGAATGGGCAGAAGAGGACAGTCCGGAGTATCAGGCTTATATGTGGCAGAAAAAGGAAGATCTGGACCGGTTGACCATTCAGGAGAATCCGAATCATCCCAATCCTTTAATGAAACCTCTACATTAATGCCAGTTATAAAAAACATGTCTTATGGATGAGAAGGCAACTATTTCCCGGAGAGCCGTGGGGAAACATATTATTGTCAGACTACCAATAGTATCAGTAGGAGTTATTATAAATAAAAATAATTATACATATAAATACCAACGGAAATAGTTTATTTGAAAGACACTTATTGCCAGTTTCGGAGTAAGAGAGAGTATCCTTGTCGAAATAGCATTTTGATATCGGAGAGGATCCTATAATGGATTACTCGGTATCTTTTCTATATGGTATATAAAGTTGTAATAGTCTGGGCAGATCATGTTAATAGAATTATTGGGAATTATGGATAGGATATTAAATGGTATGTTAAGATTGACTAAGTATTAGAAATTTATGGACTTAAAATTATGTGAAATGTGATTAGAAGAATACCGATTAAGATGAGGTGTATAAAAAAAGTAAATCAACTTTATTTAATAGATTAAATGATCTTAGTTTATAAAAAAACAGGGAAACAGACTGTGTGCAGTCGTTTTGGCTTTTCCTTTTTAATATGATAGGGGCTCAATAATTTATCTAAGCAGGATAGACTCGATCCTTTTTATAAATTCTATGTCAATAGGTGTTTTTCTCCAATATGTAATTATTAGTCTGCTTTATTCTATCTATCGGTTATATATAGGCAGGATTGTTTGTTTTTATAAGTAATACAAAAAGGCGAGGCAAATGCCCCGCCCTTAATGTTTTCACAACGGAATAATCCTTATTGTGATTTGCTTCAAATTAGTGATACAAAGATAGGAAATTATTTTCATAATAGTATTTATTTATAGAAAAAAATAATATATTTGGGGTATTGTAATAAAACTGGTCAAATATGAAAAGGATTTTAGGATTGGATTTAGGCTCAAGTAGTATTGGGTGGGCATTAGTGAACGAGGCGGAAAGCAAGAATGAAAGGTCGTCAATTGTTAAGCTTGGTGTGAGAGTTAATCCTTTGACAGTAGATGAATCGATCAACTTTGAAAAAGGGAAGAGTATTACAACCAATGCAGATAGAACACTTAAGAGAAGTATGCGTCGCAATTTGCATCGTTACAAACTTCGCCGGGAGGCTTTAATAGAGGTGCTGAAGGAATGTAAGTTTATAACTGAAGATACAATACTTTCGGAAAATGGTAATCGTACAACTTTTGAGACATATCGTTTGAGGGTAAAAGCGCTAACAGAGGAAATTTCGTTGGAAGAGTTTGCGCGTGTATTGATAATGATTAATAAAAAACGTGGTTATAAAAGTAGTCGGAAGGCGGGAGGAGCAGAAGAGGACACGTTGATTGACGGTATGGATATAGCCAGGAAACTTTATGATGCCAATCTTACCCCCGGTGAATTATGTCTGCAACTTCTTTCTGCAGGGAAAAAGGTATTACCTGATTTTTATCGTTCTGACTTACAGAATGAACTTGACAGGATTTGGGAAAAACAAAAAGAATATTATCCTGGGATTCTTACTGCTGCATTGAAAGAAGAGTTGAGAGGTAAAAAACGTGATGCTGTTTGGGCCATTTGTGCCAATGCTTTTGTTTGGAAAGAAACCTATACAGAATGGAATAATGAAGAAAGCAAAAACGAACAAATAGAAAAGGAACATAAGTTGGAAGGTATTTATAGCAAACGAAAAAGGGATGAGGCAAAAAAGGAAAATTTGCAATGGAGGGTAAGTGGTTTGAAAGAAAAGTTATCATTGGAACAATTGGTTATTATATTACAAGAAATAAACACTCAAATCAATAATTCAAGCGGTTATCTAGGTACAATCAGTGATAGAAGTAAAGAATTGTACTTTAACAAACAAACTGTTGGTCAATACCTAATGGATATTTTGGATAACAATCCCAATGCAAGTTTACGGAATATTGTGTTTTATCGTCAGGATTATTTGGATGAGTTTAATGTGCTTTGGGAAAAACAAGCAGAATTTCATAAAGAATTGACGGGAGAACTAAAAAAAGAGATCCGTGATATTATCATTTTTTATCAGCGCAGGTTGAAGAGTCAGAAAGGATTAATCAGTTTTTGTGAGTTTGAAAGTCGACAGATAGAAGTAAAGATAGATGGTAAGAGAAAAATTAGAACAGTAGGTAATCGGGTGATACCCCGTTCTTCTCCCTTGTTCCAAGAATTCAAAATATGGCAAATACTAAATAATATTGAAGTAACAGCTGTTGGTAATAAGAATAAACAAAGAATGCAGAATGGTTCAAATGAACCGGACGATACGGAACAATTGGAGTTGAACGGCAGGCGTTATTTGTATCAGGAAGAAAAAGAATTGCTTGCCAAAGAGCTTTTTGTTCGTGATAAAATGACGAAGTTGGATGTTTTAAGATTATTATTTGATAATCCAGAAGAATTGGACTTGAATTTTAAAACGATTGATGGTAATAAGACGGGATATCTATTTTTTCAAGCATATAGCAAAATGATTGAAATGTCTGGTCATGAGCCAGTTGACTTCAAGAAACCCATTGAGAAAATAGTTGAGCAGGTAAAGTCTGTTTTTGTTCTTCTTAATTGGAATACCGACATTTTGAGTTTTGACTCAAATAAAGAGTTGGATAAACAATCTTATTATAAACTTTGGCATTTATTGTATTCTTTTGAAGGTGACAATACGCCAACAGGAAACGGGTGCCTAGTTCAAAAGATAATGGATTCTTATGGTCTTGGGAAGGAGTTTGCAAAGATTTTGGCAAATATTACTTTTCAAGAAGATTATGGCAGTCTGAGTGCAAAAGCCATTCATAAGATTTTACCTCATCTGAAAGAAGGCAATCAGTATGATGTAGCTTGCGAGTATGCTGGATATAGGCATTCAAAATCGTCTTTAACCAAAGAAGAAATAGCAAACAAGGTGTTGAAAGATAAGCTAGAGGTTCTTCCTAGGAATAGTTTGCGCAATCCAGTGGTGGAAAAGATTCTGAATCAGATGGTAAACGTAATCAACGCAATTATTGAGGCTTATGGGAGACCGGATGAAATCCGTGTCGAATTGGCACGTGAATTGAAAAAGAATGCCAAAGAGAGGGAGAAGTTAACCAAGTCCATAGCTGAAACTACAAAGACACATGAGGCACATAAGAAACTTTTGCAAGAGGAGTTCGGTTTGAAGAATGTAGGCCGCTCGGATATCTTGCGTTACAAACTTTATAAGGAATTAGAGTCACGTGGTTATAAGACTCTTTATTCCAATACCTATATTCCAAGAGAAAAGTTGTTTAGTAAGGAATTTGATATTGAGCATATTATTCCACAAGCGCGGCTTTTTGATGACAGCTTTTCAAATAAGACACTTGAAGCACGTAATGTAAATATTGAAAAAGGGAATAGGACAGCTTACGATTTTGTGAAGGAAAAATTTGGTGAAAGTGGAACTGATAATAGTTTAGATTGTTATTTGAATAATATCGAAGTATTGTTTGTCTCAGGGAAAATATCGAAAACTAAATATACTAAATTGAAAATGACAGAGCAGGATATTCCTGGTGGTTTTATTGAACGTGACCTTCGTAATACGCAATATATTGCTAAAAAGGCTCTGTCTATGTTGAATGAAATTTCTCGTTGTGTAGTTGCCACAAGTGGCTCAATTACTGACAAATTGCGCGAAGATTGGCAACTGGTTGATGTGATGAAAGAATTGAATTGGGAAAAATATAAGGCGTTAGGACTGGTTGAATATTTTGAAGATAAAGATGGAAAACAAATAGGCAGAATCAAGGATTGGTCGAAACGGAATGATCATCGTCATCATGCGATGGACGCTTTGACGGTTGCGTTTACAAAGGAGGTATTCATTCAGTATTTTAATAACAAAAATGCCAGTTTGAATCCCAACACAAATGAGTATGCAATAAAGAACAAATATTTTCAAAATGGTAGGGCAATAGCACCTATACCATTGAATGAGTTTCGTGCAGAAGCTAAAAAACATTTGGAAAATACCCTAATTTCGATAAAAGCGAAAAATAAGGTAATTACGAACAATATTAATAAAACGAAGAAAAGAGGTGGCGTAAATACAAAGAAGCAACAAACCCCACGTGGACAGTTGCATCTGGAAACAATCTATGGTTGTTGCAGACAATATTTGACAAAAGAAGAGAAGGTGAATGCTTCGTTTGATGTGTCGAAAATAGCGACAGTAAGTAGCTCTGTTTACAGGGATGCATTGCTAAAACGTTTGCAGGAACATCACAATGATCCGAAAAAGGCATTTGCCGGAAGGAACTCACTAGATAAAAAGCCCGTTTGGCTGGATAAGGAGCAAATAAGGAAGGTACCAGAGAAAGTAAAAACTGTAACATTTGAAACTATTTATACTATACGTAAAGAGATTTCTCCAGATTTGAGGGTTGATAAGATAATAGATTCAGGTGTTCGAAAAATGCTAACAGGCAGATTAAAGGAGTATGGGAATGATGCTAAAAAAGCATTCTCCAATCTTGATGAGAAACCTATTTGGTTGAATAAAGAGAAAGGCATACCCATTAAACGAGTTACAATTTCGGGAATCAGCAATGCGCAGTCATTGCATGTGAAAAAGGATAAGGATGGCAAACCAGTATTGGATGGAAATGGTAGAAATATTCCTGTGGATTTTGTTAATACAGGCAATAATCATCATGTAGCAGTTTATCGTAGGCCCGTTATAGATAAGAACGGTCAAATGGTAATTGACGAGAATGGCAACCTAAAGTATGAACTTGAAGAGGTTGTAGTTACTTTCTTTGATGCAGTAACAAGGGTAAATCTTGGTCAACCGATTATTGATAAGGATTATAAAGCGAGTGAGGGCTGGCAATTCCTTTTCAGTATGAAGCAAAATGAGTATTTTGTATTTCCAAATAAAAAGACTGGCTTTAATCCGAAAGAGATTGATTTACTTGATGCAGATAATTATGGATTGATAAGCCCAAATTTGTTCAGGGTACAGAAATTTACTCATAAAAACTATGTTTTTAGACATCATTTGGAAACAACGATCAAGGATACGAGTTCTATTTTGAGAGGTATCACTTGGATAGATTTTCGTAGTTCAAAAGGATTAGACTCTATTGTTAAAGTACGTGTTAATCACATTGGGCAGATTGTTTCGGTTGGGGAATACTAATTGAATAATACATAATAAATAATATATGTGTAAAAACAATGATGATCCTTGATGCTTTGACTCCTATTATTACAAATATAGAGATAGATAGGTGAAAGTTGAAATCTATATTTTTGACGAAATGTTTGGGTTGGCGCAAGGCAAAATTACTTGACTGTTTAGAGTACTGTGCTCCGCAGTTGCAAAACATTTCAAGAATATCTTTGTAGACAGTGAGCCAATTGAAGATTTTTGGAATTAGCTGCCACTGATGGTAAAATGTATCAGATGAGGTTATATCATCTGGGCATCATTCTATCTGTGGGTTACTGCATTGATGAAATTCAAACTACATATTTTGAATATGGGTAAACAGCGTACTGAAAAAATGTTTGATTGAGGTACTTGGGTATGAATGACAGACGATTAAAGAATTCGCAGAAACTGTTTAGAGAAAATTATTTTAAGTAATAATTTGTTTGTATTTGTGACATTCGTAGTAGCGAACGTTGTTTCCATAAGAGAATAATCGGTATTTATTTGCAAAGTGATGCTGACTGTGGAGCGAATGGTGATGTGATGAAGAGGTTTAATAAATAGAAACTGCTTGGAAAAATGTATCTAACGAGGTGATGTATAAACCGGAAGTTTTTTCCTATTGCAAAAAAAATCTGAATAATACAGAGTTGTATGATTTGAGTCGCATTCTTTCAATATCTTTAGATTATGTAAAAAATCCGGCTAAAAAGAACATGTTTGTATGTGAAAGATGAGGTGAAAAGTAGGATTTATTTTGATAATTCAATGGAAAGGTTGTGTTGTATACACTGGAAGAGTGAGTTACGAAGTGGTCATGCCATTATGGAACAGAAATATGATCGATTTCATACTAAATGATTTTATGATTACAAATCTGATTTTGAAACACTTTAATAAAAGAATGAATTATGATTAAGAAAACACTTTATTTCGGGAATCCGGTTTATCTATCGTTACGAAATGCACAGTTAATCATTAAACTGCCTGATGTTGAAAAGACAATAGCTTTGCCTGAAGTCTTGAAAAAACAGGCGGAAGTGACGAAGCCTATAGAGGATATTGGAATAATTGTGTTGGATAACAAACAAATTACCATTACTTCCGGTGTGTTGGAGGCTTTGCTTGAAAATAATTGCTCGGTAATCACTTGTAATAGTAAGAGTATGCCGGTCGGACTAATGCTTCCTCTTTATGGAAATACCACGCAGAATGAGCGTTTTCGTAAACAATTGGATGCTTCACTTCCATTGAAAAAGCAACTCTGGCAGCAAACTATTCAAGCGAAGATCAACAACCAGGCATCTGTACTCAAAGATTGTATGAACGAAGAAGTAAAGTGTATGCGTGTGTGGGCGGCTGACGTGCGTAGCGGTGATCCTGATAACTTGGAAGCGCGTGCTGCAGCGTATTATTGGAAATTCTTATTTGCTGGCATTGACTGTTTTACGCGAGATCGTGAGGGTGTTTCTCCTAATAACCTATTGAATTACGGATATGCTATTCTTCGTGCAGTAGTGGCTCGTGGGTTGGTAATAAGTGGTTTGCTTCCTACTTTGGGCATCCATCATCACAATCGATATAATGCTTATTGTTTGGCTGATGATATAATGGAACCTTATCGTCCTTATGTGGATGAATTAGTATTTAACTTGACACAGGAGTATGGAAAAGATGTGGAGTTGACAAAAGACATAAAAGCACGGTTGCTGACTGTTCCGACATTGGAAGTGGTAATTGGAGGTAAACGTAGTCCGTTGATGGTTGCCGTAGGACAAACCACTTCCTCACTTTACAAATGTTTCAATGGAGAAATTCGTCGAATAGCTTATCCTGAACGATAATGGATCGCTTTAGTGAATATCGTATTATGTGGGTACTTGTTTTTTTTGATTTGCCGACTGAGACGAAGAAAGAAAAGAAGGCTTATGCGGACTTTAGAAAGAATCTGCAAAAGGATGGTTTTACTATGTTTCAATTTTCCATTTATGTGCGTCACTGTGCTAGTAGTGAAAATGCTACAGTACATATAAAAAGAGTTAAATCTTTCCTCCCGGAGTTTGGACATGTCGGAATCATGTGTATTACCGATAAACAGTTTGGTAATATAGAACTTTTTTATGGAAAGAAAATGCAGAATGTTAATACGCCTGGACAACAATTAGAGTTATTTTAAAAAACAAAATCTCGCATTAATGCGAGATTTTGTGCTGGAAACAGACTTTTTTTCTTTTCTAATTTTCTTTTTAACTTGTTGGAAATCATTTTGTTATATAAAATATGTTGTTTCCAATGGTTCAAAGATACTAATTTGAAAGCAAATCACAACGCTGCTTCTCCGGCTGTTATGCAGGCTACAGTTGTTTCCAATGGTTCAAAGATACTAATTTGAAAGCAAATCACAACACTTGGAGAACTAGTTCTAAGATATATTTAGTTGTTTCCAATGGTTCAAAGATACTAATTTGAAAGCAAATCACAACACATCTATTCATTTAATTCTATCGACTTAGTTGTTTCCAATGGTTCAAAGATACTAATTTGAAAGCAAATCACAACACTTCTAACCTGATTCAGCTCCTTCTCGTCGTTGTTTCCAATGGTTCAAAGATACTAATTTGAAAGCAAATCACAACTAGTACAATGATTGGTACTAGTGCTGAATTGTTGTTTCCAATGGTTCAAAGATACTAATTTGAAAGCAAATCACAACAACAAGTCCGATCTGATCTACACGGTGAAGGTTGTTTCCAATGGTTCAAAGATACTAATTTGAAAGCAAATCACAACATTCTTTCGGATCGGAAAACCGAAACAAAGTTGTTTCCAATGGTTCAAAGATACTAATTTGAAAGCAAATCACAACGGGCGCGTTTACATCTGTAATAGTCCGTTTGTTGTTTCCAATGGTTCAAAGATACTAATTTGAAAGCAAATCACAACTGCCACCGCGTTTAATGTTGCTGCTTGGTGTTGTTTCCAATGGTTCAAAGATACTAATTTGAAAGCAAATCACAACTTCACCGTACGCTATTAACACGCTACCGCGTTGTTTCCAATGGTTCAAAGATACTAATTTGAAAGCAAATCACAACATTTCTCTTTCGATGTTACAAAGGTACGGCGTTGTTTCCAATGGTTCAAAGATACTAATTTGAAAGCAAATCACAACATAGTTACCGTAGTAAAACCGCCGTTTGCAGTTGTTTCCAATGGTTCAAAGATACTAATTTGAAAGCAAATCACAACTCGTCAGGGGTGTAAGCGTGTCGAGGTTCTGTTGTTTCCAATGGTTCAAAGATACTAATTTGAAAGCAAATCACAACGATAAGAGTTAAGACAAGCGACACGACAAAGTTGTTTCCAATGGTTCAAAGATACTAATTTGAAAGCAAATCACAACAGAGGATGAAGTGCTAAACATCAAACTAAGTTGTTTCCAATGGTTCAAAGATACTAATTTGAAAGCAAATCACAACTAATCGGTGATCGTCTTTCCCAGTCTTTGCGTTGTTTCCAATGGTTCAAAGATACTAATTTGAAAGCAAATCACAACATTAAAGGGACTATAAATAGATCAGCCTTGGTTGTTTCCAATGGTTCAAAGATACTAATTTGAAAGCAAATCACAACGCAGTGAGCGCATAACTGTTTGGGTCTCGCGTTGTTTCCAATGGTTCAAAGATACTAATTTGAAAGCAAATCACAACCTCATGCGTTTACGTTCAGCCAGATAATTCGTTGTTTCCAATGGTTCAAAGATACTAATTTGAAAGCAAATCACAACATGAACTTCTTATGCCTGAATTTATTGGAGTTGTTTCCAATGGTTCAAAGATACTAATTTGAAAGCAAATCACAACTTTATAATAAATGGCTTCCTAATATGAAAGGTTGTTTCCAATGGTTCAAAGATACTAATTTGAAAGCAAATCACAACCGTCATTGGCTGTGATGTCGATGCTTGTTAGTTGTTTCCAATGGTTCAAAGATACTAATTTGAAAGCAAATCACAACACTACGCATACAAGTTCATGTGTTTCGTTGTTGTTTCCAATGGTTCAAAGATACTAATTTGAAAGCAAATCACAACACTTCCGTTATATGTAGAGGTTTCTCCCAGTTGTTTCCAATGGTTCAAAGATACTAATTTGAAAGCAAATCACAACTCAATGTAATCTCCTGTATACACAGTTTCGTTGTTTCCAATGGTTCAAAGATACTAATTTGAAAGCAAATCACAACTCGAATCGAAATTATCGAATTATCGAATTGTTGTTTCCAATGGTTCAAAGATACTAATTTGAAAGCAAATCACAACTACGGAACAATAAAATCAAAAAATTATGGCGTTGTTTCCAATGGTTCAAAGATACTAATTTGAAAGCAAATCACAACATATTGAAGCTAGTCCTATCGTTGAAAACGTTGTTTCCAATGGTTCAAAGATACTAATTTGAAAGCAAATCACAACGAATTTCACGATGGTTTCAAGGATTCCGTTGTTGTTTCCAATGGTTCAAAGATACTAATTTGAAAGCAAATCACAACAGCGGCTGCCTGTGTTCTAACGGTCATGATGTTGTTTCCAATGGTTCAAAGATACTAATTTGAAAGCAAATCACAACGCGCACTGGAAACGTCTTTGAATGAAATTAGTTGTTTCCAATGGTTCAAAGATACTAATTTGAAAGCAAATCACAACACCGCCTGTATGCGAAGGATAGACTAAACGGTTGTTTCCAATGGTTCAAAGATACTAATTTGAAAGCAAATCACAACATGGTTAATCTACTTTTTCAAAGTGAACGTGTTGTTTCCAATGGTTCAAAGATACTAATTTGAAAGCAAATCACAACAACGGCTTGATAGACCTTTGGGCGCAGATGGTTGTTTCCAATGGTTCAAAGATACTAATTTGAAAGCAAATCACAACATTATGGTATTCGTTCTAATGCTAATCGTAGTTGTTTCCAATGGTTCAAAGATACTAATTTGAAAGCAAATCACAACTCTAGCATTAAACTCGTTATTCATTCGATTGTTGTTTCCAATGGTTCAAAGATACTAATTTGAAAGCAAATCACAACTTGATTAAATTCAGATCAATGATGTCTCCTGTTGTTTCCAATGGTTCAAAGATACTAATTTGAAAGCAAATCACAACACATCGAAGCCAGCCCTATCGTTGAAAACGTTGTTTCCAATGGTTCAAAGATACTAATTTGAAAGCAAATCACAACGACGTTCGATGTACCGGACGGTGGGATGTCGTTGTTTCCAATGGTTCAAAGATACTAATTTGAAAGCAAATCACAACGTATTCCGGGAATATCAGACCCTCGGTTCGTTGTTTCCAATGGTTCAAAGATACTAATTTGAAAGCAAATCACAACGTGCTACTTCTTCGGGAACTTCCGGTTCCGGTTGTTTCCAATGGTTCAAAGATACTAATTTGAAAGCAAATCACAACGCTACGATGTACGGGCGGAATATGGTACATGTTGTTTCCAATGGTTCAAAGATACTAATTTGAAAGCAAATCACAACGCAATCCCGTCCATTTATTAAAGTGGATGAGTTGTTTCCAATGGTTCAAAGATACTAATTTGAAAGCAAATCACAACATATTATATTCAGGTAATACACCGTCTTTTGTTGTTTCCAATGGTTCAAAGATACTAATTTGAAAGCAAATCACAACGCCGCTTCTGCTGCTCCTCAACAGCCTTATGTTGTTTCCAATGGTTCAAAGATACTAATTTGAAAGCAAATCACAACTTGTCCATGTCGTCTCTGATCCACTGACGGGTTGTTTCCAATGGTTCAAAGATACTAATTTGAAAGCAAATCACAACCGTCCTGTACTGCGTAGCCTCAATGTTCAAGTTGTTTCCAATGGTTCAAAGATACTAATTAAAAGTTGAATATAACATGGATGTGAAAAGCATAATGATATATGGCACTGAATAAAAGTACCGGGAACATGTATGCCTTCGTTTCACATACATATAACCCGATGAAAGGCGAATGTGAACACTCTTGTTCATATTGTTTTATGAGACGTAAACTTCTCCTGCCTCCCTTGCGTCTGGAGCTGAAGGAACTGAAAGTGAATCTGGGTGAAGGCAACTTTATCTTTGTAGGCAGCAGTACGGATGAATGGGCGGCTAATGTCCCGTCAGAATGGATTGAGCAGATACTGGACTATTGTGACGGTTTTGATAACAAGTATCTCTTCCAGTCAAAGAATCCCGCCCGTTTTCTGAAATATCTGGAGCATCCGGTTATGAAGAAATCCGTTCTTTGTACGACCATTGAGACGAACCGTTTTTATCCGGATATAATGCGGAATACTCTGGTACCTCAAGAACGTGCGGCTGCTATGCAGGAGATCGCCAACTATGGAATCCCCACCTATGTAACTTGTGAACCTCTAATGAAATTTGATCCGGCAGAATTGGTGGAACTGGTTCGTATGTGTTCCCCTTGGCAGGTGAATATCGGTCGTAACTCACGGTATGATATTACCCTTCCCGAACCGACTGCGAATGAAGTGAAGATGTTAAAGGCGGAACTGGAGAAATTTACAAAAGTTGAGGTTAAGGCGAATGCTTATTGCTGGATGAGATAGATTTTAATGTTTTGTATGAAGAAGAGGTGATGTTGTGGTGACATCGCCTTTTTTATTTGTTATGTAATATAATATAATGTTTCCTCCGCTCCTTTTTATCCTTTATTCCGGGACTCTAACGGAGTCATCTTTGTGAGTTGTTTTAAAATAATTACTAAAAAGAAATATTTGGAAAGTTCAGTGAATTGGAGATCTGTTGTATGGAAAGGGTTGGGAGTATAAAAAACAAGAATTAGTTATTAAAATAAGGTAAAGCAGTAAGTTATTTCGATTATTGTATGTTCTGTAGTGAGGAAATAGTGAAATGTGAATAATGAGGGAGTGATTATTGTTTAATTCAGATAAAACGTTTTATTCGGGTCATTCAATATCTATAAGTTCACGTTTGATTATATTTATTTAGAGAAATAATTTTATATGGCAACAGTAAAAGTTAAATTCCGTGCATCTTCCGTCGCAACGAAAGAAGGCACGCTTTTTTATCAAGTGATTCATAAACGTATAGTAAGACAAATACATACCGGATACAAGTTGTTTCCTGCGGAATGGGACGCGGTACATTCGGAGATTGTTCTGTCCTCAGTAACCAGTGAAAGTCGGAGAGATTACTTGCTTTCTTTGAAGAATTCTCTGTTGGAGGATAGTGTAAGGCTGAAGAATATTATAACCCGTCTTGAACGTTCGGGCATTGCTTATACTTCAGATAGTCTGGTGAAGCTTTATTGTGCATCCACAGAGAATAATGGTTTTGTATCCTTTACTCTAAATCTTATCAAAGAGTTAAATCAAATCGGGAAACACCGTACTGCTGAAACTTATATGACTACATTAAACAGCTTCATACGTTTCCGGAAAGGGAAAGATGTCCTGTTGGAGGAAGTTGATTCCAGTTTGATGATGAAATATGAGAGCTATTTAAAGTCTACCGGTATTTGTCCGAATACCACTTCTTATTATATGCGGAATCTTCGGGCTATTTATAATCGTGCTGTGGAGAAGGACTTGACGGTTCAGCGAAGTCCTTTTAAATATGTATATACAGGGATAGACAAGACGGTCAAACGTGCCATTCCGTTAGAGGAGATTCGTCGCTTGAGGGAGCTTGATCTAACAAGGAGCCCTTCTCTGGCTTATGCGAGGGATATTTTCATGTTTTCATTTTATACCCGTGGTATGTCATTCATTGATATGGCTTTTTTGAGAAAGAAAGACTTGCAGAATGGTATTTTGTCCTATCGCCGACAGAAGACGGGGCAACAGTTGTTCATCAAATGGGAAAAGCCAATGCAAGAAATAATTAATAGGTATGATACTCAGGGGAGCCCGTACCTACTACCTATTATACGAGATCTGGAGGCGGACGGAAGGAAACAGTACAAGAAAACTGCTCATTTGGTGAATCTAAAACTGAAGAAACTTGGGATGCAGTTAGGATTATCTATACCTTTAACTACATATGTTGCCCGCCATGCCTGGGCTAGTATCGCCAAAAGTAAAAATGTAGCCTTATCTGTTATCAGTGAAGCTATGGGGCATGATTCGGAAAATACTACCCGCATTTATCTAGCCTCATTGGATACTTCTTTGGTAGACAAGGCAAACAGTCTTATTCTTAATTCATTGTAGAAATGAGATAATCTACCATATAGCCATGAAACTGTAAATCGGAAATATGTATCAAGGGGTATGTATGATTTACTGTTGTTTTTTTACATATTAAAACTTTCCTAAAGTAAGGGCATAACAAAGTTAAACGGGAATCCGGAACGGTTTAATAGTCATTATGCATCATTCTTAATTCTATAATGATATCGTACTGGTTATTAAAGAGAAACTACAAGAAAGGATAATATTGATATAAGCTAAATTTGTTTAGCAAAATATAGTTCTCTCTATAAGAGAAATACTAACGGGTACAAAGGTACGTAATTTATTGGAAATAACAGCATAAAACATAATGTAATTTTGAGTAATTGCTTCTTCTAGAGAAGGACTTACTCAACAAATGTTTAATTATTATCGATTATATAATGATTATAATTATCTGATATCTATGTGATTAAATTAAATATTACATCCTGTTATTTATCTTATAGAGAGAAATAAAAAGTAAGGTTGTAAATAGACCTTGAATGCATCTTGTATGGTGAAGATGAGAAAGTTTAATAATAGTGGGGAGGGATCTCTAACTTTTGTGAAATATGATGATAACTGCTTGATATATAACGCTGTATGTAATCAGGTAGGATTAGAATTATTGTCTTGAGGTTTTATGGCGCTCCTGAAAGATGAACAACGAATGCATTGGTATGTGATGCGTGACCTCAAACGCCCTAATGCTAAGTTACCTGCTTATAAGCAGCTTAGTGATGAACATCTAGAAGTATTTACTCCTATGCAATGGCGGTTGAAGTTAAAAAATGGTAAGCGAATTCGTGAAGAAGTACCGTTTATGCAGGACCTGCTTTTTATCCACGATACAAGAGAAGTTCTAGATCTGTTTGTTCGTAAAATACCGACCCTTCAATATCGTTACCAGAAAGGTGGCGGTTATTGTCAGCCTATGATTGTTTCCGATTTGGATATGGAGCGTTTTATACGTGCTGTCAGAGGTTCGGAAAATCCTAAATATTATTTACCTGAAGAGATAAGCGATACGATATATGGTCGTATGATCCGTATTATTGGAGGTCCTTTTGAAGGTTATGAAGGCCGTCTGCTTACTACCCGTGGCTCTAAAGTCAAACGTCTTCTTGTCGAACTGCCTAATTTCTTTTCGGTGGGTGTAGAAGTAAATCCTGATTTGATAGAAATAATATAATTATGTACGATTTATACTATTATTCTAGTTGCTTATAATCAGCGTTGTAAGAATATATGATAATTAATTGGGGGATTTAAATTATGAAACACGCATTTGACCGTTTTATTCACTATTTACAGAAAAACTACTTTAGCTATTGGGTTGTATTGGGAATCGATACATTCATAGCTTTACTGTGTACTTGGGTGTCATTTATTGGCATTCATTATATTACGGAAACTTCCAAAGAAATAGTTTCGCTTTTCCATATCTTGGCGGTTTCAGTTATATCGAGTGTTTTGGGGGCTACTCTATTTCATACTTATCGTAATACGATTCGTTTTTCCCAGTTGAAGGAATTATGGAGGTTGGCGGGAAGTGTGCTCATAAAGGCTGTCTGCATAGCCATTGTCATTTGGTTTCTCCTGCCACAGACGGGATTACATAACAGTCAGAAAATAATTTTTGTACTGTTTGATGCTATGCTTACTTTTATTGTTATGGTTGGGTTTCGTATACAGTTGATTATTGTTTATGAATTCTTGCTGAATGTACTGAATAAAAAGAATATGCGTATTCTGATTTATGGCATTGATGATAAGAGTGTGGCATTGAAAGTCCGGTTACTGAACAGTTCTCATTATAAAGTTGTAGGCTTTTGTATTTATGGAACAGGTAATTCTATTCGGCGTGTGGCTGATCTTCCTGTTTATTCTTTTAAAGATGAAGATTGCTTCAATAAACTGATTCGTAAGAAATGTATCGGAGGCATCTTATTTGCCCGCTATGAAAATACCCGTGAAGAGGAAGACCGACTGCTCCAGTATTGCAAAAGAAGCGGATTGAAGACACTAATATCTCCAAGTATTAGTGAGGCCGATGAGAACGGAAGTTTCCATCAATGGGTACGTCCTATCAAAATTGAGGATTTACTGGGACGTTCAGAGATTCATATCAATATGGAGGAAGTGATGACCGAGTTCTGTGGCAAGGTTGTGTTGGTAACGGGAGCTGCCGGTAGTATTGGTAGCGAGCTTTGCCGGCAACTGGCTCAGATGAACATCAGGAAACTGATTATGTTTGATTCCGCCGAGTCTCCTTTGCATAATGTCCGTTTGGAATTTGAGAAGAATTATCCCGGTCTTGATTTTGTTCCTGTCATTGGAGATGTCCGTGTAAAAGAACGTCTTCGTATGGTGTTCGATATCTATCAGCCTCAGATAATCTTTCACGCCGCTGCTTATAAGCATGTTCCGTTAATGGAGGAAAACCCCTGTGAAGCTGTATTGGTCAATGTTGTCGGTTCCCGTCAGGTTGCCGATATAGCAGTGGAATACGGAGCTGAGAAGATGATCATGGTTTCTACCGATAAGGCTGTAAATCCTACCAATGTAATGGGATGCTCGAAACGTTTAGCTGAAATCTATGTGCAGAGCCTGGGCTGCGCCATCCGTGAGGGAAAGGTGAAAGGCCATACCAAATTTATCACTACCCGCTTTGGTAATGTACTGGGTAGTAATGGTTCTGTCATTCCCCGCTTTAAAGAACAGATCGAGAATGGTGGTCCTGTCACAGTGACTCATCCTGATATCATCCGTTTCTTTATGACAATTCCCGAAGCTTGTCGTCTGGTAATGGAGGCTGCCACTATGGGTGAAGGCAATGAGATTTTTGTCTTTGAGATGGGTAAGGCTGTGAAGATTGTTGACCTGGCTACTCGTATGATTGAACTTGCCGGTTATCGCCCGGGTGAAGATATTGAGATCAAGTTTACTGGCTTGCGTCCCGGTGAGAAGCTTTATGAAGAAGTTTTGAGTGATAAAGAAAACACGATTCCTACTGAAAATAAGAAGATAATGATAGCGAAGGTACGTCACTATGAATATGCTGATATCCTTGATATTTATACAGAATTTGAGAATCTATCCCGTACGGTAAAGATCATGGATACAGTGAAGCTGATGAAGAAAGTGGTACCTGAGTTTAAATCCAAGAATTCACCTCGATTTGAAGTTCTGGATAAGCAACCGGAATAATCTATAACACTAACATAAATCAACAATGGATACAAAAGATTTGAAGATTGCTGTTGCAGGTACCGGCTATGTTGGTCTTAGCATAGCAACGCTTTTGTCGCAACATCACCAGGTGACGGCAGTCGATGTGATTCCTGAGAAAGTAGATATGCTCAATCGTAAGCAATCACCTATTCAGGATGAATATATTGAAAAGTATTTGTCTGAAAAGACATTGAACCTGACTGCCACGCTTGACGGTGCCAAGGCCTACAGTGACGCTGATTTTGTGGTCATTGCGGCTCCTACTAACTATGATCCTGTGAAGAATTATTTCGATACCCATCATATAGAGGATGTCATAGACCTGGTTTTAAGTGTCAATCCTGATGCGGTAATGGTAATCAAGTCTACTATTCCTGTTGGATATTGCCGGGGACTTTATTTGAAGTATGCCCGTAAGGGGGGCAGGAAGCTTAACCTGCTTTTTTCTCCGGAGTTTCTTCGTGAAAGTATGGCTCTTTATGATAACTTATATCCAAGTCGTATCATTGTTGGTTATCCAAAATTTATAGAGAGCGAACAATTTAAAGAGGAAAATGAAGCAATCAAGGCTGTTGCGGATATTCCTGCCCTAGAGAAGGCTGCACGTACTTTTGCCGCATTGCTTCAGGAAGGAGCAATTAAGGAAGATATTCCTACCCTTTTTATGGGTTTGAAGGAGGCGGAAGCTGTTAAACTGTTTGCTAATACCTATCTTGCTCTCCGGGTATCTTACTTTAATGAACTTGATACTTACGCAGAGGTCAAAGGCCTGGATTCTGCAGCTATCATCCAAGGCATAGGACTCGATCCTCGCATTGGCACACACTATAATAACCCTTCATTTGGTTACGGTGGCTACTGTTTGCCAAAGGACACCAAACAGCTTCTTGCCAATTACGAGAGCGTGCCCCAAAATATGATGACAGCTATCGTTGAATCAAATCGTACTCGAAAGGATTACATTGCAGATGCAGTTCTTCGCAAAGCTGGTTGGTATGCATATAGCACAGACAATGAATTTGAGGCAGGGAAAAAGTCTGTTACCATTGGTGTTTATCGACTCACAATGAAGAGTAATTCCGATAATTTCCGCCAGAGCGCTATTCAGGGCATCATGAAGCGTATCAAGGCAAAGGGTGCAAATGTTGTAATTTTCGAGCCAACTCTTGCTGATGGAGAAACATTCTTCGGTTCATTGGTTGTAAATGACCTTACTAAGTTCAAAGTTTTGTCAAACGCAATCATCGCTAATCGTTTTGATGATTGTTTAGCAGATGTAGAAGAGAAGCTTTACACACGTGATATTTTCCGTCGCGACTAAGTATTTGCTGATAGGATGAACATATTAAATTGATACAATAATGGAACTCCGTACAGACTATTCAAATGTCAGTTTCCAGAATAATGGAAAACTGAAGTTACTCATTATCGTGGGTACTCGTCCTGAGATTATCCGCCTTGCAGCCGTCATTAACAAAACTCGTCAGTACTTTGACGTTATCCTTGCCCATACAGGACAGAACTATGACTACAACCTCAATGGCGTATTTTTCAAAGATCTAAATCTCAAGGAACCAGAGGTTTATATGGATGTAGTAGGTGATGACTTAGGCTCAACCTGTGGCAACATCATCAACGCAAGCTATAAGCTTATGGTAGCCACCAAGCCAGATGCTGTTCTTGTCCTTGGTGATACCAACTCTTGCTTGAGCGTTATTGGAGCAAAACGTCTTCACATTCCCATCTTCCACATGGAAGCAGGTAACCGTTGCAAGGACGAATGTCTCCCCGAAGAGACCAACAGAAGAATCGTGGACATCATTTCAGATGTCAACCTCGCCTATTCGGAGCATGCAAGAAGATACCTTGCAGAGTGCGGACTCCCTCGAGAGCGCACTTATGTTACAGGCTCACCGATGGCAGAGGTACTACATCAGAACCTTGCCGAGATTGAAGCATCTGATGTTCACAAGCGTCTTGGATTGGAAAAGGGCAAATACATTCTCCTCTCTGCTCACCGTGAAGAGAATATTGACACCGAGAAAAACTTTCTCTCGCTCTTCAACGCTATTAATACTATGGCAGAGAAATATGATATGCCTATCCTCTACAGTTGCCACCCACGTTCGCGCAATCGCCTTGCAGCTTCGGGCTTCCAGCTTGACCCACGTGTACAGGTACAGCAACCTCTTGGCTTCCATGACTACAACTGCCTCCAGATGAACGCCTTTGCTGTAGTTTCAGACTCAGGTACACTTCCAGAGGAGAGTAGCTTCTTTACTAGCGTTGGCCATCCATTCCCAGCAGTCTGCATCCGTACCTCTACCGAACGTCCAGAGTCACTTGATAAAGCAGGCTTCATTCTCTCTGGTATCGATACCAAAGGTCTTCTCCAGTCGGTCGATACAGCAGTAGAACTCGTCAAGAATGATGACTATGGTACACCAGTTCCTAACTATACAGATGAAAATGTCTCAACCAAAGTTGTCAAGATTATCCAATCATATGTTGGAGTAGTCAACAAGATGGTTTGGCGTAAAGAAATTTAAGAATCATGAAAGTTTTAGTTACAGGCGCAAAGGGCTTCGTGGGTAAGAACCTTTGCGCTCAGCTTAATAATATAAAGACCGGTAAGGCCAAGTGTTACGGCGACCTTGTCATTGACGAAGTATTCGAGTATGACCTAGACTCTACTTCCGAGCAACTCGACCAGTGGTCCCGAGAATGCAACTTCGTCTTTAATCTCGCTGGTGTCAACCGTCCTCAAGAACCAAAGGAGTTCATGGAGGGCAACTTCGGCTTTGCCACAGTTCTTCTGAACACCCTCAAGAAATACAAGAACAATTGTCCAGTGATGATTAGCAGCTCTATCCAAGCCACCCTCGCAGGACGCTTCGGCACTAGCGAGTACGGTAAGAGCAAGAAGGCTGGTGAGGAACTCATGTTCCAGTATGGCGAAGATACAGGCGCTAAGGTGCTTGTATATCGTTTCCCGAACCTCTATGGTAAGTGGTGCCGTCCTAATTACAACTCAGCTGTTGCTACTTTTTGTAACAATATTGCTAATGACCTTCCTATCACCGTCAATGACCCAACCGTAGATATGGAGCTCCTCTACATCGATGACCTTGTAGAGGAAATGATTTGTGCTCTCAAAGGTGAAGAACACCATTGTGAGTTCGATGGCGTTGAGACAGTCCTTACTGCTGATGGCCGTTATTGTACAGTCCCAATTACCCATCACGTCAAGCTCGGAGAAATCGTTGACCTGCTTTACAAGTTTCGCGATATGCCTCAGACCCTCATGATTCCTGAAATGCCGGCTGATTCATTCGCAAAACGCCTCTACAGCACCTATCTTAGTTATCTACCTAAGGACAAGGCCGTCTTCAATCTCAAAATGAACGTAGATAACCGTGGCTCCTTCACCGAACTTGTTCACACTCTCAATTGTGGTCAGGTCAGTATCAACATCTCTAAACCAGGAATCACTAAGGGGGAACACTGGCACCACACTAAGTGGGAACAATTCATCGTAGTCAGCGGTCATGGATTGATTCAGATGCGTAACGAAGCTAATCTCGATGCACCAATCCTTGAATACGAAGTTTCTGGTGATAAGATCCAAAGCGTCATCATGCTTCCAGGTTACACCCACAACATCATCAACCTCTCGGACACCCAAGACCTCGTCACTGTTATGTACTGCAATGAGATTTTTAATCCAGAAAGACCAGATACTTTTTTTGATCCAGTGGGCAAAGACTAAAAGATACAATTCAACAACAAATTATAAATAGTTATTAATTATGAATATTTTTACTGGTAAAACCCTTATGATTACCGGTGGCACAGGATCATTCGGTAATGCAGTCCTCAATCGATTTCTTAAGACTGACATCGCAGAAATCCGAATTTTCTCACGTGATGAGAAGAAGCAGGATGATATGCGTCATGAGTATCAGGCTAAGATGCCGGAGGTGGCCCATAAGATCAAGTTCTTCATCGGTGACGTCCGCAACCTCCAGTCGTGCAAGAACGCCATGCCTGGTGTTGATTACATTTTCCATGCAGCTGCATTGAAGCAGGTTCCCTCTTGCGAGTTCTTCCCTATGGAGGCTGTTAAGACCAATGTGATTGGTACTGACAACGTACTTACCGCAGCTATCGAAGCAGGCGTGAAAGCAGTTATCTGCCTCTCAACTGACAAGGCTGCTTATCCTATTAATGCTATGGGCATTACCAAGGCCATCGAGGAGAAGATCGCCGTTGCTAAGTCACGTTACTCAGGTAGCACCAAGATCTGCTGCACCCGTTATGGCAACGTCATGTGTTCTCGTGGTTCAGTTATTCCTTTATGGATTGATCAAATCCGTCACGACAACCCAATCACCCTCACCGAGCCTAATATGACCCGCTTCATCATGTCGCTCGAAGAGGCTGTCGATCTCGTATTATTTGCCTTCGAACATGGTCAAAACGGTGATATCCTCGTTCAGAAGGCTCCAGCTTGTACCATCCAGACACAAGCTGAAGCTGTCTGCGAGCTCTTTGGTGGCAAGAAGGAGGATATTAAGGTCATTGGCATCCGCCATGGCGAGAAGATGTACGAAACTCTCCTCACCAACGAAGAATGCGCCAAGGCCGAGGATATGGGCGACTTTTATCGTGTACCAGCTGATAACCGTAGTTTGAACTATGACCAGTTCTTCACTGAGGGTGATGCCAAGCGTTGCGAGCTCTCTGAATTCAACTCTGACAACACCTGTCGTCTGAATCTTGAGGAGACCAAGGCAAAGATTGCTTCGTTGGAGTACATCCAAAACGAGTTGAACGAAGTTCTAAAGCTTGCAAAGTAAAATCCAATTTTATCAGGATTTTGTCCAATAACTAAGTAGGCAACAGGTGTGAAGCTGCGGATCGAATCCGTTGCCTGCTACAAAATAATTCACAATGAACATCAAGATACAATGTAACCATTGTTTCGAGCCAATCACCATCTCCATAGAGGAATCTGACCTCGAATTTGAATCACTACCCTTTGATTGATTAATTTCATCTTCATTTGAAAATGTATTGTTTTTAATTAGGAGTAAATTCGCTGGGTTCATGAGCAAAGAAAACATGCAACAAGAATATGATATTAATCCAAAGTATTATTATGACGTTCAAAGTAAACTTCATTTTTACCATGACTTTTCGTGCCATATTCCCTTTGAAGACCAGTTTGACAGTGTTCAAAACAAATATATTAGAAGGATAGAATGCCTGTATAAGTGTCTGAGTGATGCCAGTCTTTTTGTTAGATATATAGAGGATGAAAACGAGTTGGACTATGTTTGCAGAAGAATAGATTTTATAAACGACTTTTTCCGTTCATTCGACTCAAATAACGCAATTATATTCTTCGTAAATGAGGATATTGCCAAAAGTAATCAAATTTCAAATCAATTCATAATAGTACCAAACAGAGGAAGTAAGACAATACATCATTTTTTATCATCAATTCCTTCGGCAGAAGAATTCTTTATTAAGAGTCTTAATCCTTTCCATAGCCAAAGACTATCTGCATTAGCTAGATACAAAAAGAAAAAACTATTAAAGAGAATCAGTAGATTCATGATTAGATTTGAGGCTCGTAAGCCAATATATAAACATTACAACTTGTATCAAAACAGAATACAGGCCAGATAGAAGGGAAGTATTAATACAATTTATTATACTTCAGTTTTGAAATATTATCCATAATGGAAGAAAGTAGAGGGTCACGAATAGCAAAGAATACAATGTTCTTGTATGGACGAATGTTGCTATCAATGATAGTAACGTTATATACGTCAAGAGTGGTGCTTAACACACTTGGCGCGAGTGACTTTGGTATTTATAACGTAGTCACAGGATTTGTTGTGTCTTTTGGTTTCCTGAATAGTGCAATGCACACCTCGGTTCAGCGTTTTCTGACCGTTGAGATGAAGGAGAACAATCATGAGAGACTCAACCAGATATTCAGTATGGGTGTTACTATCCACCTCATCCTCGCTTTGGCTATGGTGATAATCGCAGAACCTATCGGATTGTATTTTGTGCAAACCAAGTTGGTTATTCCACTTGAGCGCATGGAGGCTGCATTGTGGATTTTTCATCTGTCTGTCATTGTTTTATTCTTCGGAATTATGAACGTTCCCTATAAGGCCTTGATTATTGCGAGGGAGAATATGGGAGCATTTGCAGCAATAAGTCTGATCGAAGTGTTTGCAAAGCTTGC
Source organism: Bacteroides sp. 1001302B_160321_D4 (assembly GCF_015667765.1). NCBI lineage: Bacteria > Pseudomonadati > Bacteroidota > Bacteroidia > Bacteroidales > Bacteroidaceae > Bacteroides > Bacteroides sp. 1001302B_160321_D4. The sequence goes on from NZ_JADPLO010000012.1 coordinate 87,185, forward strand.
TATTGCCATTGCTTTGGTTTATAGTATTTTGGACAAGCTCATTCTCTATGGTGTCTTGCTGATGATTGTAGCTGTTACAATCCAACTGTTCTATATGTGGTATTGTATATCGCATTATGAAGAAGGAAAGTATAAGCGATTTTGGAACAAAAAATTGTTTGGGGAAATGAGCTGCTTTGCGGGCTGGAACCTAATAGGTGTTTTTGCTGGCATTGTCTATAATCAAGGTGTAAATATCGTTCTTAATATTTTTGGTGGTCCGATAGTAAATGCGGCAAGAGCTATTGCCTTCCAAGTGAGTGGCGCTGCAAACCAATTGGTTACAAACTTTCAGTTGGCTACCAATCCACCAATCATGAAGGCATACGCAACAGGAGATAAGTCTGTATTCAGACTTCTGTCATCATCGTCCAAGCTTTCATACATATTGCTTCTATTCATTGTGATTCCTTTTTTGCTGGAATGTTCTTATGTGTTGAAACTCTGGTTGAAAGAAGTACCGGAATATTCTATTATGTTTGTGAGATTGGCTATGATTGATATCTTAGTCTGCTCATTGGCAGGACCACTTCATACGCTGATGCAGGCTACTGGGTCTATCAGAAAGTATCAGATAATTGTAAGTGGAGTCTTATTGATGAATCTCCCACTTTCATATCTTATGTTAAAAATAGGTATGAGCTTTGACTCTACATTTTATGTATCAATATCACTCTCTTCGATAGCATTGGTTATACGCTATTGCCTTTTGCGATCATACGTAGAATATAGCGTCAAAGAACTTGTATTGGATTTCACAATCCCAATTGTCATCTTGACGATAGTAAGCAATATTGTTCCTTTAGTTATTTACAATTATATGGAACAAGGACTATTTAGACTTCTTATCGTTTGTGTAACATCATGGACTTCTATCGCACTTGTATCTTGGATTTGTGTCTTAGATAAAAATGAGAAATCCCTTCTATTACGAATAATTAAAAGGTAAAAATGAAGATAGCTATTATTGCAGATAATCTGGGTAATAATGCGCCAGGATTAGTGTTTAGAAACATTCTGACAGGTCTGTCTAAAAAGATAGAGTTTGACATTATTACTTCTACTTTAGATTATCGGGCACCAAAGGAACATAGAGGAAGCGTTAACTATGTACCGCAGAAGAGAATTCCATCATGGAGGCTAAGAACATTTTTGTTTAATATATTTGGCTTCTATCATACACAGAAGAAGTGGGCAAAGGATATCCAAGGTATATTGAACTCCAAAGCGTATGACGTTGTTGTAAGCCTCATGTCGTCCGCTTTCTATGCATCCGTTATGGCTGCTGATATATTTGTATCTCATAGGAAAGTGAAGCATATCTGCTATTGTGTAGATGCAGTTCCAGCACCTTTCCCATGGGAAAAAGAGGGAATGTACACTTCTGCCATGAAACGTTGTGTGAGGAAGTATATGCAAAAGGTGAATGTCCTGTGCATGACCAACCAAGAAATGCTGACCTACGAGTTAGGGATTATCGGTAATCCCAATATAAAATCTGTGGTTCTGCCAAATCCATCAAAAGAGACATCGCTTCAAAAATTACCAATTGAAGATATTACACCTTCATTTGTCTATGCTGGTAAGATGTATGGTGTGCGAAATCCAGATGCCCTACTTGATGGATTTAAGCTTTTCCTTAAGAATCATCCTTTAGCAAAGATGATTTTTGTAGGTTCGGGTAATTTGGATACATACATCAAAGAACATTATGCAGACTTATTGGATAGTATTGAATTTATCTCATATACAACGGATCTTGCCCAGATATATAAAAAGTGCGTTGCGTTGATTGATGTAAATGCAAACTTTGACAATGATGTTTTTTTGTCAAGTAAAGTCATTAGTTATCTGCCATACAATAGATTGATTATTTCAGAGTCTGGCAATGGAAGCCCTGTTCGTTCAATGTTTAAGACTTCACAAACTATATTGCATGTACATCATCGTGCAGAAGAATTTAATAACGCCATGGAGTCTTGCATAAATAACATTGGTTCAATAGATTATTCTGAAAGAGAGGAGTATCTAAAGCGGATGGATATAAATGCTGCTACAGATACATTCATTAATCAAATTTATGAAAATAATGAGAACTGAAAGTCTTATACTTAAGGTGTTATTGTGTTTTAATGTGTTTACACTTTTGATGTATATCATCACGCCATTAAGCATAAATTCTGGCTATCACTTTTTAAATATATTCTATATTGCTCTAAATATATTTATGATGAAGCTTGGATTCCAGAAAGGACAAAATAAGACGTGCTATTTAGAGTCTCAACCAAGTCTTCAGATTACTCCGAAGACTTTTAATATTGTGCTCATATTTTATTTATGTACGTTTACCATCAGATACGCCTATATGTTGTATCTGCCTCCTCTTGATTTCGGTGTACTGATCAATCGAATTGCGATTGGAGTTGCCGATCCGCATATGGGACGTACATTCATGCACGGAGGTAGAACCATCCCTTGGACTGTCTATTTTATCACTTCGGTTATTGATTCTATCTTCTTTATTTTCGCGCTGATTTGTTGGAAACAATTAAAGACAATAATAAAAATCCTTGTTGCTGTCCTTCTCGTATTTGAAGGCTTTTATTCAATGGGAACAGGAACTAACTTTGGTGTTATTATGCTCGTATCATGCGCTTGCTTAGCAATCATGATGCAGATACCTAATGAGACATTATCGACAGCGAAAATTACAAGACTCAGCATATTAGGCATATTTGCGCTTCTTTTTGTCGTTTCTATATTCTTCTACAATATGGAAGGTCGAAGTGGCGGTAGTTTTGAGGAACTTAAGGGAGGAGATTATCTAGCATTAGGATCTTCTGTTACTGTTGACACCAATGCATTTTTGGATATTCTTCCTTATAGATTTCAAATTTTGTTGCTTTATATCTTTAGCTACCTTACACAAGGCTATATGTTTTTGGAGAACATTTATTTGCTCGATTTCCATTGGGGAGGTTTTTTCGGCAATAATCCTGCTCTCCAGTCAATAGCTCAGGATTTCCTGTTCTTCAACCCTGAACTGGATAGTTATCAGATGCAGATGGAAAGGTTAGGAGTTGACTCATACGTTAATTGGCACTCATGTTATCTTTGGCTTGCAAATGACTTTACACTACTTTTCGTTCCTTTGGTTATATACTATATTGCCAAGTTTGCCAGTGTAGCTCTACGTATGTATAGGACAAGTCATGATTTAAGTTCTGGTATCGTATTCGTTGTTCTGGCTAATATGTTACTATTTTTGTTCGCGAACAATAACTACTTGTCATCAGTATTCTACTCTTTTATGTTTATTTTCCCATACTGGTACTTTAAAAAATATAAACAAATATAGCAATGGTAAATTATCTATATAAGTCGTACGCAATTTTCTGCAATAATAGCAATTTTTTAGAAAGGACTAAGATTAATTCTGTGTTCCGGCATATTATTCAGAGATTAACGAATATTATGGTTCCCTTTTGGTTTAACAGAACAGCAAATAATCCCCAATATAGAATAGACGCTACTCAGAAGACAGAAGGTCGAATTATTGCATCACTTACAACATTTCCTGCTCGTATTGATAATATATGGATTGTGATAGAGAGTATTCTGAGACAATCCCAAAAGCCGGATATGTTATTTCTATGGTTATCTAAAGAACAGTTTTCTTCAATTGACGTATTACCGAAACGATTACAAAATCTGCAAACTCGCGGACTTCAGATTCGATTGTGTGATGGCGATTTGCGCTCACATAAAAAGTATTATTATGTTTTAAGAGACTATCCGAATGATCATTTGATAACATTTGATGATGACTTGATTTATCCAACTAATACAATCTCTTCAATTATGGAGGCTGCTACAATGTATCCTGATTGCGTTGTAGGTAGGTATTCAAATCAAGTAGGAATAGACGACTCGGGGAATGTCCGATTTATTCGCAATAAAAATCGTGACGTCGCCTTTCAACCATCATGGTCAGTTTTCATTGGTAGCGGTGGAGGAACATTATTTCCTGCTGGCTTTTTGCCTGAAATTGCAAAGGACAAAGATACGTTTATGTCTATTTGTCGAACAGCAGATGATGTGTGGTTAAACTCTATGTGTCGCTATTCTGGCCACAGAATCGTTGCAATTATGAATAGGTGTCCATTGCTTGAGATTATCAATAAAAACAATTCAATTCTTGCTAGTATTAATTACGGAGAAGAAAACTATCGTCAGCAAATGGCAGTAAGAGAATATTGTATCGCCAATGGCAAAGACCCATTTGAACCTTTAATAGCAAAATAACTAATATGGAATCATTAAATAAGATTGTATCGAGAATAATTTCAAAATTCTTCCCAAGAATACATTTTTGTTTGGCATACTACCATCATCGTCATAAATGGCCGAATCTAACTTGTCCTAAAGATCTTTCTGAGTTGTGGATAAAGAGATTGTTGGATGGGCAAGTCAATCAGTACTATCAACTGGCAGATAAGTATTTGGTTCGCGAGTACGTGAAGAAGTGCGGGTATGCTGACACATTAACAAGCCTTGTGAACTGTTATTCTAAGGGAGATGAGTTAATCTATTCTGAATTACCCCAAAAATTTGCGCTCAAGGCTAATTGGGGGGCTGGTATGAATCTCATTTGTACGAAAAAATCTCAATATACAGAAAATGAACTGAGGAGCCAGATTGATAAATGGCTCGTATCTCCGAAGTTCGCTTTTTCAGAACGTCATTATAATCTGATTTCGAGAAAAGTTGTATGTGAGGAATTTATCGATGATGGTACCGGCGGATTCCCAATAGATTATAAGTTCATCTGCCTTAAAGGCGAAGTCAAGGCTATTCTTGTTTGCAATGATCGTGAATCTGGTCATGCTGATTATATTCCTTATGATGTCAACTGGAAGCCTTTGTTTGATTATTGCATTGCAAAGCATGATAAAAGCGAATTAGTAAGCAAGCCTGCCAATCTAACTCAAATGCTTGAATGTGCAAAAAAACTAGCATCTGGTATAGATATGGTTCGAGTAGATTTGTACTCTAACGGTAACAAAATTTGGTTTGGTGAAATGACTCTTACTCCTGATGGCTGTATCTTCCGCAGATGGACGCAAAAGGCCATCAATGAAATGGGAGAGTATTATAGAACACATTAATTCATAAATGTATGAAACAAAAGATTGCATAACTGATTAAGTCAAGCTACATCGAAAAAAAGTTATATTGGTATTATAGGTTAAACTGAATTTCAAAACTGGTATTTAAAAACTTTGGGGTTGTAGGGGACTTAGATGCTGAATTCAAGAAAATTAGAGCAGCCCACACATGTTTTGGCTAGTTCTATTTGCATCATTACGAATCTTTATTCGAGGTAGAACGCCGTTCATTCGTTTGTGAGGACGAACATGTCTATGTGGCAGATTTTATGAATACAGCAAATGTAAGAAGAATTCTCGGTGACAAGTGGGAAAACTATTAGGAGTTTGGAGAGTTTTTCGCTCGAAAAGCATGCTGCATTACCAATCCAATGGGGAATGGTGGACTCTATCCGGTTTGTTTGAGATCTCTGGCAGGCTGATAATAAAGCCTCTTGATGGTTCTTTTGGTAAGGGTATTCAAATCATAGAAAACACCTCTGACAAGGAGGGCTTAAAGCAAAGATTACAGACACTGAATATCTTAAAGGATTCATTGCAGAAGAGATTATCAAGTAAGACGAACGTATGGCTGTCTTGCATAAAGAATCAGTCAATACATTACGAATCCATACTATTTGTTTTGATGGAGATGTAACCGTATTCCATCCTTATATACGTATCGGCAGAGGAAAAAGTGTTGTAGATAATGCTGGAAGCGGTGGTGTATTTACCTCTTGTAATCCTGAAACAGGAGAAGTCTTGACAGTAGTCGATGAGTACGGGAACATTTATACCAATCGTCCTGACACCGGTTTCCCATTAATCGGCTTCATGGTACCTTACTGGAAAGAAGCTAACGAAACAGCAAAGAAACTGGCACTTCATAATACAGATATCCATTACGCAAGTTTGGACTTAGCCTTTACTGAAAACGGATGAGTATTGATAGATGGTAATCCTCGCGTACAATTCATTTTTCCAGATTTCAGAGCAAAAAGGATTCCGTTCTGAACTTCACGAGATATTAGAAAAATACGGAAAAGACTATAAGTCGAAATATTAATATGCAAAAACTTTGTGTAATATATAATACTGCTCCTCGCTATCGCGAGGCGGTATTTCGGGCAATCGACAAAGAGTATGATTGCGATTGGTACTTTGGTGAAACAAAGTCCGACATAAAGGAAATGGATACGTCGTTGTTGAAGAACGTGACGTATTACAAGACCTACGGTAATCCCCAGAAATGGTATTGGAAGCGAAACTATTTGTTTTTGCTTTTCAAGAGTGACTACAAGAACTATCTAATCCTGCCAGAGACCCGTTCTATGAGCGATTGGCTCTTTTTTGCATTGGCATACACTTTCTTTCCTAAGAAGCGCTTCTATTTGTGGACACACGGATGGTATGGCAAGGAAGGCGGCTTGGATGCAAAGATGAAGTTGTGGCTCTATCGCCATGCTTCAGGCACCTTCGTGTATGGTGATCGTGCAAAGCGTCTGCTCATTGAGCAAGGCATTTCCGAGGAGAAGCTCTTTGCTATCCATAACTCGCTGGATTACGATACCCAGAAGGCGCTTCGCGAGAGCATCCACCCTTCGGACATCTACAAGGATCACTTCCAAAATAATCTGCCTACTATTATCTTCATCGGTCGCCTGACCAAGGTGAAGAAGTTGGATATGTTGGTGGATGCGTTGGTTTGTCTCAGAAATAAGGATGAGAAGTACAATCTGGTGTTTGTGGGAGATGGTAGTGAGAGCGAAAGTCTAAAGTCTAAGGTCAAAGGTTTGGGGCTGGATAGTCAGGTGTGGTTCTATGGTGTATGCTATGACGAGAAGACCAATGCGGAACTCATCTACAATGCCGACCTGTGCGTGTCTCCTGGCAATGTGGGCTTGACGGCAATGCACTCTTTGGTTTTCGGTTGTCCCGTAATTACTCATAATTGCTTTGAGTGGCAGATGCCTGAATACGAAGCAATACAAGCGGGTGTAACCGGTGATTTCTTCACAATGGATGATACCGATGATTTGACAATGGTAATTAGCCGTTGGTTCGCAAGAAAAATGGATAGCCGAGAAGAGGTGCGTAAAGCTTGTTTCAACGAAATTGATTCCAACTGGAATCCATACTACCAGATGGATATAATCAAGAAAAATCTGAAGTTCTGATGACACTAAGTTATTTATATTCCAAGTTTTTCAAGAAGGTTCTTCGCGGAAAGTCTGTCTTGAACAGTCAGATTGACAAGACAGCTAAGATCTATTCCGGTACGGAGTTCTACGATTCCACAATAGGCCGTCATTCATACATTGGTTATGATAGTGAGGTTCATTCGTGCGATATAGGTTCTTTCTGTAGTATTGCCAATGGCTTTGTGGTAGGTGGAGCTAAGCATCCGTTGGATTGGGTAAGCAGCTCACCAATATTCTATAATGTAGGTGGCGGTACGGGTACTCATCTTGGCGATCTCGAGATCGAACCTCTCAAGCGTACAACTATTGGTCATGATGTTTGGATTGGCAATCGTGTGACCATCATGCAAGGTGTGACTATAGGAACAGGTGTTGCTATTGGTGCTGGAGCGATAGTAACTAAGGATGTACCACCGTATGCCGTTGTTGCTGGGTGTCCTGCTAAGGTGATAAAGTATCGTTTCGACGAAGAAACTATCCAAAAGTTGATGGTATCGGAGTGGTGGAATTTAGATGACGCAGTTCTAAAAGAAAAAGCAAGATTGGTATCAAATCCACAGGAATTTTTGAGAAGTTTTAGTAAGTAAGAATAAAGGAATGTCCGTCCGCACAAGTGATAGTGCAAACGATATGGTGTGATACCATCGGGCGGAACAAGGTTTATATTACCATTGTTTTATGAGAATACTTATTGTAACACAATATTATTACCCGGAACAGTTTCAGATCAATGAGATTGTTCCGGAACTGGTGAAGCGTGGGCACGAGGTAACTGTGCTTTGCGGTGTGCCTAACTACCCGAAGGGAGTTGTGTTCCCGGGGTATGAGACTGCTGAGAGCTTAGAACTTAGAGAAAGGGAGTACCTGGAGAAGACGGGCGTGAAGGTGGTGCATGTGGAGCAGGTGCCGAGGGGAAAGAATCCAGTACAATTGGTGAGGAACTACGTAAGTTTTGTGCGGAATTCGAAGAAATTGGTAGCTGATAGCTTAAAACTGAGAGTTGAGAGTGAGGCAGGTAAGTCTCAAAGCTCTAAACTATATACTATAAACTGTGACTACGACTTAGTCCTTGGTTACCAATTGAGTCCTATCACCTCGATGTATGCGGCTCTGGAGTACAAGAAGCTGACGGGTGTGCCGGTGGTATATTATACGCTGGATGTGTGGCCTGTGTCGGCTGAGGGTATGCTGAAGAGTAAGAGGAATCCGCTGATGTGGCCCATCAATAAGATGAGTCGTGAGCTGTATCAGGGGGCGGACCGGGTGCTGGTGACTTCGCGTCCGTTTATGGATTATCTGCATCGGGTGAATGGGATTGCTTTCGATAGAATGGCTTACCTTCCTCAACACGCTGATACTGGTATGCTTGGCATGGATATGAGCGCTGAGAATAATGGTGTGGCTGATTTTATGTTTGCCGGCAATATCGGTAAGGGACAGCGTGCGGATGTGATCATCAAGGCGGCGAAGGTGCTAGGTAAGCGTAAGGATTACCGTATCCACATGTTGGGTGACGGGCGTATGCGTGAGGAACTGGAGCAGATGGTGCGGGCTGAGGGGTTGGAGGAGAATGTAATCTTCTACGGCAACCAGAAGCGCGAAGATATGCCGAAGTTCTACAAGATGGCGGATGTGCTGCTGGTGACGCTCCGTGGTAACAACGAGGTGGGCGATACCATTCCAGGCAAGATGCAGATGTATATGACTACGGGCAAGACGATATTCGGTGCCATCAATGGTGGTGCGCAGGAGGTGATCCGCGAGTCGCGGTGCGGCAGTTGTGTGCCTGCAGGCGACTATGAGGGGCTGGCGAAGCTGATGCAGCTGTACATCGAGCATCCGCATGACTATGATCAGTGCGGGGAGAATGCACGTGAGTATTTCAAGGCTCACTTTACCTTGGAACATTATATGAACGGACTGGAGGCTGAGCTTCAGAAGGTGGTGGATTCTAAACGTTAATTGCCACCAATTGAACGTTGATTTTTGTTAATTGTTTCTTTGACAAGATATGATAGAGTTTAAGAAACTGATTGATGCCAAGGCGCTGTACCAAGAGCTGGATAAGATCTGGGTGGCGAAGGGGATGACGTTCTTCGCCATTGATTATAACGGGAAGCGGGTGAGCAGGAAGTATCGCATCGGGGGTTGGAAGGATCGTCTGATGAGTTGGCATCGACTACCTTCGCAGCTGTTGCGTGTGGGGATTCACCACTTGTTGCCGCTGAAGAATGGTAACCTGCTGGTGGTGGTGAAGCGGAAGCTGTATATCCTTTCGTCCGAGGGCAAGGTGCTAAACGCCTGGAGCGAGTTTAAGGGTAATAAGCCTGTGCACCAAGGGGTGTGCGTGACACCTGAGGGTACGATTTTCTTTGGCGAATATGTGCTGAACCCAAATCGCGATATGGTGGTGAAGTTGTGGCGTTCGGTGGACGATGGTATGTCGTTCGAGGTGGTGAAGACATTTGCTTCGGCGGAGATTCGTCATATCCACTTCATCAAGTGGGATGTCTACGAGAAGTGCCTTTGGATGGGCACTGGTGACTATGGCGAGGGTAACAGGGAGTGTTGCCTGTATCGTAGCGAGGACAATGGCGTGACGTGGTCGCTGATAGGCCAAGGCAGTCAGGATTGGCGTGCTATTGGTGTGTGCTTCACGGAGGATGCGTTGCTGTGGGGTACGGATGCGGGCAGTTGTTCGGACACTGTTCACTTCATCCGCATGGATAGGAAGACGCGCGAGATTGAGGTGGTGGCTGACTTTGAAGGGCCTTGCCACGGTTGCGCTTCGTATCGGGACGGAAGGGCGTTCTTCTCGACCGGTGTGGAAGGTGGCGAGAACGAGTTGGATCGTTTCAGCCGCATGAAGCTGTTGGTGGCTGGAAGGCCGGTGAACATATGGCAGCTGGAGAAGGACATGTGGCCGCTGATATTGCAATATGGTGTGATGCGCTTCCCGCTGGGCTCAGACCAGTGCGATAGGGTAGTGTTTACCACAATGGGACTGAAAGGACATGGTGAAACCGTAATGATAGAGAAATAATGAAAGATTACAATGACATAAAGGTGCTGCTTATAGAGGGCAGAGCAAGACAGGTGTTGCCTATGGCGAAATCGCTGCGTGCGTTGGGCTGTGAGGTGACTACATACAATGGCAGTAAGTTGGATCCGGGCTATGCGTCGAAGTATCCGCACAGGAAGTTGCTGGCGTACTGCAATGCGCACGATCCTGATGGTTCGTACAGGGCTATCCGCAAGGAACTGGAGGCTTATCATTATGACTTGGTGATTCCAATGAACGATGATGTGGCTATCATTCTGGCTCAGCATAAGGAGGACCTGAAGGGTCTGACTGTGATTGCGGTGGAGGACTGGGAGACTTTCCAGATGGCTTCGGACAAGCTGAAGACGATGCTGGTGTGTATGCAGCATGATCTGCCTTGCCCGCTGTCGTTTACTGACAAGCAGGACTATTTGGCGAACAAGGATAAGGTGAAGTTCCCTGTGGTAGTGAAGCCTCGTACGGGTTGTGCAGCTGTGGGCTTCCATGTGGCACAGGACGAGCAGGACCTGATCGGCTACTATGACAAGGCGGAACAGAAGTATGGCAAGATGTTGATACAGGAGTACATTCCCCAGGATGGATTGCAGTACAAGTGCGAGATGTTCATTGACCGCAATGGTGAGATGAAGGGCGTTTGTGTATTTGCCAAGGTGCGTTGGTACCCGATAGATGGCGGGAGCAGTACGCTGAACGAGACCATCGACCGTCCGGATATTGTGGCTGACTGTCAGAAGTTGCTGCAGGAGATTGGCTGGAGAGGCTATGCCGACATTGACCTGATAGAGGATACTCGCGATGGTAAGGCAAAGATCATGGAGATCAACCCTCGCATCACGGGTTCGGTGAAGATCTGCTTTGAGGCGGGTGTGAACTTCTCGCAGCTGATAGTGGATGACTCTCTGGGTAAGGAGGTGAAGCCGCAGTTTGAGGTGGCGCACAAGTATCTGCGCTACATGCACATGGATGTGCTGTGGTTCCTAAAGTCGCCTAACCGATTCAAGTGTAAGCCTTCGTGGTTCTCGTTCAAGAATACTACGGACCAGATATTCTCTTGGGCTGACCTGTGGGTGTTCTTTGCGTTCACGTTCCAAGGCTTTGCCAAACTAAGTAAGGATAAAAAGAAGAGGGAGGTTTGATGGAAGCGCTTTTCTTGGAACTGATACGAGTATCTATAGGTAAGGTAGTTTGTCTGTTACATACGCCTTCGGCTGAGGAATAGGAGGTTATGTATGCCATAGCTGAGAAGCAGGTATTAATAGGAGTTTGCTTTGATGGGATGCAGAAACTGAACAAGCAACGACAGTTGGTGAATCTACCCATCGAATTGAAGATGCATAGCTTGGAATTACCGCAACGATTCAGAAACAGAATGAACTGATGAATGAGCGATGCGGACAGGTGCAGACATTGTTTACGAAGCAGGGAGTGAGAAGCTGTATCTTTAAGGGACAGGCGAATCTTCCTTTTTATCCTTCTGAGTTATCTTCGCTTCGTCAGTCGGGCGACATCGACATCTGAATAGAGAATGGCAAGGAGCGTGTGATAGAGTTGGTGCGGAAACTGGCTCCAACGAAAGAGTTACGCGAGACGCATGCACATCTGGATGTGTTTGAGGATGTAGAGGTTGAGGCACATTATCGTCCTGAGTTGGTGTAGAACTTCGTAACCAACGTACGTCTGCAATGGTTCTTTGTCGAGATGGCTGAGGAGTGTTTTACACATAAAGAACGCATCCCAAACGAGGTTGGAAGGCACGAGATTGTGACCACTGCTTGAACTTTCAATACTGTTCATCAGTTGACACATATCTTCCAACATTTTTACGGAGGGCGTGGGACTGAGGCAGTGTATGGACTACTATATGCTGCTGCAAGCAGCAGGTGGTGAGAGTGATAAGAACGTAGAGAAAGTTAAGAAGGAGGTGACTTCTTTTAACACGACGTGCTTTGCTAAGGCGTTGATGTGGGTGTTGGGGGAGATGTTTGAAGGTAACGCTAACTGGATGCTGTGAGAACCCAATGAGAAGAATGCTCGTTTCCTTTTGAATGAGATTATTCAGAGTGGTAATTTCGGTTATAAAGATGAGCGGATAACTTTCGTAGGATGAATCCTTTGCAGAGTCTTGTCCGCATTACTCGAAAGAACTACTCCTACTCGCAATTCGCTTCTTTTGACTGGTTTTGGGGTTCGATGTGGCGTATCTGGCATTTCTGCGACCGTAAACTACATGGGTATGAATAATTTATGAAAACAATGTCTTGATATGATATATAAGTTCTTTAAGCGCCTGTTTGACGTGATTTGCGCCCTATTGGGCATTATAGGTACCAGCCCGATCTGGATTGTGAGCATCATCCTTACTGAGATTAGCGACCCAGGGCCGTTGTTCTACTTTGCCAATCGTGTGGGTAAGGACAACAAAAAGTTCAAGATGTGGAAGTTTCGCTCCATGCGTGTAGTTCGTGGAGCAAGTGAGGCGAGTCTTCGTCCAGAGCAGGATAGAATCTTCTGGTGGGGCAAGATTATGCGCCGACTGAAGATTGATGAACTACCTCAGCTCTTGAACATCCTTAACGGCACAATGTCAATTGTAGGCCCTCGTCCTGCAGCAGTTGATCAGATAGAGATTACTCGTGGTGGCGAGAATGCTATTGCTGCTACTGTACCTTGCGGACTGACCTCTCAGTCGAGCTTGTGGGATTATATCTATGGAGATCAGTTCACCGAAGAGGAAGAGTACAACGAAAAAGTGTTACCTATCCGTCTGAAACTAGATGTGTATTATGTGAAGCATGCGAGCTTTTGGTGGGACATTTGTCTGATTTGGTGGACGGTATTGTCTATTCTTTATACTACTTGCGGAAAATATCCACAGTGGTTGCATGATAAATTGGTTGAATATTCAAAAACTGTATAAGCGATGAAATACTTAATAGTTGTAGCGCATCCTGATGATGAAACATTGGGAGCAGGCGCAAGTATGTGGAAGTGGGCACATAACGGAGATACTGTGGATGTATGCATCATGTGTACTGAGGCTAAGGCTCGCGCGTTCCGACCTGAAGACAATGAGTTGGAGGATGATACTAATGTTTCTAACAAGTTCTTGGGTGTAAATAAGATTTATGAGGGTACTTTCCCAAATATTGAGATGAATACCGTGCCTCATTTGAAACTGGTGCAGTTCATTGAGGCTGCAATCAAGGAGAGTGAGCCTGATGTTATCATCACTCATCATCCTGCAGACACGAATAATGATCACTTGCAGACGTCGATGGCATGTCAGGAGGCAATCCGCCTGTTCCAGCGTAGGCCGGAGGTGAAGCGTGTGAAGGAGTTCTGGTACATGGAGGTGCCTTCGTGTACGGAGTGGAAAATCAATAACGCGATGGAGTCGTTCAACCCGAACTGCTATGTGGAGGTGGGCAAGGAGGGCGTTGATGCGAAGATCAAAGCTCTCTCGATGTACCGTGGCGTGATGCGTCCATATCCGCACCCTCGTTCTGCTGACTATATTACCGGTCTTGCTGCTATGCGAGGAGGCCAATGGAGGCAAATGTACTCAGAGGCATTTGAAGTGGTGCTTCGAGCATATTGATTTATAATAAATTACAGGTATTTGATCATGAAGATTTTTTTTGGCCAGTTTGGAAATTTGTAAGTTACTTGTTTTTGGCCACAAAAGACAGACAAGATACGATATGATAGAAATCAACAAAGAACTGCTTGATTCTCTCTTCGTACAGGCAGAGTCAAGCGACCGCAAGCGCATAAACCACGACTTGCGTACAAGTCTAAATGATGGAGGACAACGTATGCTTAATGCTATGTTGCGCAGTACTATAGTGCCTATTCATCGCCATCCAATGAGTAATGAGAATGTGATATTGCTCGTTGGAAAGATGGATGAAGTGTTCTATGACGACAATGGTATCGAAACAGAGCGAATCCATCTCGATCCATCAAAGGGGAACTACGGTTGTGTTGTTCCGCAATGTGCTTGGCATACCGTAGAAGTTTTGGAGCCTTGTGTTATTTATGAGGCAAAGGATGGCAAGTATGGTGAGGATGAAAGCGAAACACTTGATGAATATAAGTCAAAAAGGGATTTTGAATCATTTGAACATACTGGGTTCTCAAACTCTCTTGGTGACCTTAAAAAGAACATCGAATACCTTATAGGTATGGAACGACAGTCTGGTTCGATGGATGTAATCTCCCCTTTGTATGTCTCTCGTATGCTCAATGTCCCATTGGAAGATGTTGAGCAAGTTATGAAGGAACTATGATGAAGATATATAACCCTTTAATCAATAATTGAGTATGATTACAGAAGAATTGAAAAAGCATGTAGTAGAATTTGTAGAAATGGAGCAGCATAGTTACTCAATGGATCTCATGATTCTTGAGTATGTAGCTCGCAGCCTCCAGATAACAAAGAAAGATGCTGCCGAAGCTCTCGAAACATTGAAGAAATAATAATGTTTATCTGTCAACAAAGTACTGCTAATGCCTGCGGTTCGACATAAGTCTACTGATAGCAACCACAATGAATTTTTCCTACATTTCCTATAAAAAACGATGAGCATAATCTCGTTTACGTACCATAGTAATTTGGGTATTGTCCATAAGGAGTCATTTTTTCGGATTGCCACTATCCTTGGTGTGTCTGTCAGTAAATCATCAGATAAGCCTTATATGATTGAGAAGATCGACTCTTACGTCAAGTCAAATCCGATAGAGGTATTGGAAAAGCTTTGCGTGAAGGAATTGGCCCAGGAGTTTGTCAAGGCGTGTCCTAATACCTCTGTGGTAAAAGCTCCCTGCCGGATCGATACCCTAAAGATGTTTCTCTTGGTCTCTGTGTGTTATGACAAGAAGACGCGGAAGGAGAGTCTGCTGATGGTCGATGAACTACGGGAATTGTTTGCTCCCACCTTGATTCCGTCCTGAAAAAAAGTTCGGAAGAAGTCGAAGGAATTGGCGGTAGAACCGGATATGCCGATCATCCACCCTTTCAAAACAGAGATCTATGACTTTGACGGAATGTCCCTTGAGGAGATGCTCCAACGCTTTTTCGAGCATATTCTGGATGATGACCAGCTGACTGACGGTTACTTTGATGATGTTGATCCGAGGAGACCGGATGACAACCTTGAACTTTCCCAGAAGACTAAATATTCAATGGCATTGGATTTGGTGACGGTTGTCCGTAGCCTTTACTACAATTCCCAGGTTAAAGTGTTTAGGGCGTTCCATAAATTCATCATAAAGGGTAATATATGGGTGACATGTTTCTGGAGCGTTTCGAGGAGAGTTATGGCAACATCTGTTTCGATGGTGGGGAGGTTGATTCTGACACCTTTGAATGGGGCTATTATACCCTCAATGGCTTTGACAATGCTGGACTATAACGATCTCCATGTTTTTCTTTGATATCGCACGGAGGCTGGAGGTAGTTATAGGCCGTGAGGAGGGAGCGGAAACAAACCACCGGGCAAGCGGATACGAATTCTATAAATAGCAAATGAATGTCCAGAAAGAACGATCAGAATTTTATCGCCTTCTGTGATGAGTTAAAGGCGTATGTCCTGGAAAACCGTTATTTTCCGAATAGGCATACTCGTCTTTTGAACAAGATAAAATTTGTCTGTCGTAAGATCAATCAAGGCATACTAGAGAAGTGGAAACTGAAGATGTTCCTCGGCATAGCGGGATGCGGGATATGGACGGTCATATCGGAGGGCGAAAAAAGAAGGAACAGGAGGACCAGTAAGTAAGATACCTTGTCCTGCTTATCCGATTGAGCTGTAAAAGAAAAAGACCTTACCTAAGAATTCCAATAATATACCGTACTGGCCGGATGAAATGGGGATACCCGGTCTTGCGAAAAATTGTATAACCCCAGCAAGAAAGAAATATATGAAAAGATTGAAAGAATTATTCTATTGCGCATTGGCGACATTAATGTTTACAGGCTGCCAGTCCTACAAAAAAGTACCTTACCTGCAGGATGCTGAGGTCGTTTTGTACAGTACCCAGAACGAACAGCTTTATGATGCTAAGATCATGCCCAAGGACCTGCTGACGATAGTGGTGTCATGTACTAGTCCTGAATTGGCAGCACCTTTCAACTTGACAGTGGCTACGCAGAATAATGCTGCTTTGAGTTATACAACTACTCAGCCAGTCCTACAACAATATTTAGTTGATAACGATGGTAATATCAACTTTCCGGTATTGGGTGAACTTCATGTTGGTGGCCTAACCAAGAAGGCAACCGAACAAATGATCGTTGAAAAGTTGAAACCTTATATTACTGAAACTCCTATTGTAACAGTACGTATGGTAAATTATAAGATTTCTGTGATCGGAGAAGTTGCCCGTCCCGGTACATTCACGATTTCCAATGAAAAAGTGAATATCCTGGAAGCTTTGGCTATGGCAGGTGATATGACCGTATATGGTTTGCGTGATGATGTAAAACTAATACGGGAGAATGCTAATGGCAAGCAGGAAATAATTCCATTGGATCTGAATAAGGCTGAGACAATCCTTTCCCCTTATTACTATCTGCAGCAGAATGATATCATATACGTTACTCCGAATAAGGCGAAAGCACGAAACTCAGATATCGGAACTAGTACAAGCTTATGGTTCTCTGCTACTTCTATCCTTGTTTCTATTGCCAGCTTGTTGTTTAACATCTTGAAATAAAAAGAAAGAGTCATGAAAGAAGAAAATCAAAACGGGAAGGAACGCCAAATGGCTGAAGAACAAATAGATTTCCGGACATTGCTTTTTAAATATATTATTCATTGGCCTTGGTTTGTAGGGGCAGTGTTGCTCTGCTTTGTTGGTGCATGGTTTTATCTGCATTGGGCTACCCCCATTTATAATATTTCAGCCACCGTTCTAATAAAAGATGAGAAGAAGGGCGGAGGTTCGGGAGTTTCTTCGGAATTGGAGGATATGGGATTAAGTGGTCTGATGACTTCTTCTAAGAATATTGATAACGAGTTGGAAGTCCTACGCTCAAAAACGCTTGTAAAAGAAGTTGTTAATCAATTAAATCTGTATATAACTTATAAAGACGAGGATGAGTTTCCTGCTAAAGGTTTATATAAGACATCTCCTGTCCAAGTAAGCTTGACACCTCAGGAAGCTGAAAAATTAAAAACTTCGATGGTAGTCGAGATGACCTTACAGCCTGAAGGTAATATGGATGTGAATGTGACTATAGGTGAGAAAGGGTATCAGAAACATTTTGAGAAGCTGCCTGCTATTTTTCCGACTGATGAAGGTACATTGGCTTTCTTTCAAGATGTTGATTCGGTAACTTTGCAAGATGGAACGAAAGTGCCTCGGATGGAGAAGAACGTACGTCATATAACTGCGACTATCAACAAACCGATGAGAGTGGCAAAGGGGTATTGTAACAGCCTGTCTATTGCGCCAACCTCCAAGACTACTTCTGTGGCTGTGATTTCATTAAAAAATTCCAGTTTGCAACGTGGGCAGGATTTTATCAACCAGTTGCTTGAAATGTATAATCGCAATACGAATAATGATAAGAACGAAATTGCTCAGAAAACAGCTGAGTTTATTGATGAACGTATTAGTATTATTTCAAAAGAACTGGGAAGTACAGAAGCGGATTTGGAAACCTTTAAGCGTGACGCGGGTATCACGGACTTGACGAGTGAAGCTCAGATAGCCTTAGCCGGTAATGCTGAATATGAAAAGAAGAGTGTGGAGAACCGTACTCAAATCAGTCTGGTGAATGACTTGCGTAAATACTTGAAAGGTAATGAATATGAAGTATTACCAAGTAATGTTGGTTTACAAGATGCTGCCTTGATTGGTGCGATTGAACGTTATAATGAAATGCTGGTGGAACGTAAACGTCTGTTACGTACATCAACTGAGAATAATCCTGCTATTGTGAATCTGGATACGAGTATACGTGCTATGAAAGCCAATGTACAAGCTACTCTTGAAGGAACTTTGCAGGGGTTGATGATCACTAAATCAAACCTTGACCGTGAGGCGAGTCGCTATTCCCGTCGTATCAGCAACGCTCCGGGGCAAGAACGTGCTTATGTAAGCATTGCCCGTCAGCAAGAAATCAAAGCTGGCTTGTATCTGATGCTGTTACAGAAACGTGAAGAGAATGCAATTGCGCTTGCCGCTACTGCCAATAATGCAAAAATTATTGATGAAGCAATAGCTGACGATACTCCGGTATCTCCTAAAGGCAAAATGATTTATCTGATTGCATTGGTGTTGGGTATTGGAATTCCTGTTGGCATCATCTACCTGATTGAACTGACGAAATTCAAGATAGAAGGTCGTGCCGATGTAGAGAAACTGACAAGTGTGCCTGTTGTCGGTGATATTCCATTAACTGATGAGAAGAATGATAAGAATGGTTCTATCGCTGTCTTCGAGAACAAGAATAATCTGATGAGTGAAACCTTCCGTAATATTCGGACCAATCTTCAGTTTATGCTCAATAATGATCAGAAGGTGATCCTTGTGACCTCGACTGTCAGTGGCGAAGGAAAATCATTCGTCTCGTCGAATTTGGCAATCAGTCTTTCTCTTTTGGGAAAGAAAGTGGTGATTGTCGGGCTCGATATTCGTAAGCCAGGACTGAATAAAGTATTCCAGCTCTCTAATAAGGAGAGAGGTATTACTCAGTATCTTTCCAATCCTGAAACGGATTTGATGGAACTTGTTCAGCCTTCTGATGTAAATAAGAATCTGTTTATTCTTCCGGGTGGTACTGTTCCTCCTAATCCGACAGAACTGTTAGCCCGTAACGGTCTGGACAGAGCGATAGAAACCTTGAAGAAGAACTTCGATTATGTCATTCTTGATACTGCTCCTATTGGTATGGTAACCGATACCTTATTAATAGGTCGTGTAGCAGACTTGTCAGTTTACGTGTGTCGTGCTGACTACACTCATAAGGCGGAATATACATTGATCAATGAACTGTCTTTTGAGAAGAAACTGCCTAATCTTTGTACCGTCATTAACGGTGTAGACCTGAAGAAGCGAAAATACGGTTATTATTACGGCTACGGTAAGTATGGCAAGCATTACGGCTATGGCAAACGTTATGGCTACGGCTATGGATATGGAGAAAAGTGATGAATAAATGTATTTTTGATGGCTATTCCGATTAACCCTCTGTCCGATAAGTCTGTGGCGTACAGAAGCGTTGTGGACTTTTATTCAGCACGGTCTTCTTTTGCCATTCCCCGAAAAGTAATTCTGTGTCTGACCGACCGTTGTAACATGCGTTGTAATATGTGCACATTACAGCATACTACCGTGGAGAAGAAGGAACTGGAAGTGTCGGATTGGGTAGAGGCCATCGAAGAACTGTCATGGGCAAAGCCCACGTTTCTCTTGTTCGGTGGTGAGCCTTTGTTGTATGAGAATGTTGGTTCTCTTTTGGATTTTCTTTGTCAACGGGATTGTCCGGTGGAGGTCGTAACCAATGGTTTTTTCTTGGAGAAGTATGTTGATAAACTGATTGCAGTGGATGCTAGAGTGACAGTGAGTATGAGTGGTGTTGATAAGGTGCATGACAATATCAAGAATTGTCCGAATAGCTTTCAAAGAATAGCAGGCTTCTTTGATTTTCTTTCCCGGCATGCCCCGGCATATTTCAGTAATGTAGGGGTTAATTGTGTGATGACTCCCGATAATATTGACGGAATAGAGGAACTGATCCATTTTTTATCCTCATATCCTATTCATTCTCTTTCCCTTCAACACATGCAATTTTCTTCTGTTGCTTTGCGTAATATGACCGATCAGTTCTGGAAAAAGGCTTTTGGGGACGCTTTTACATTGGTATTGGAACCGAATGTCTCTTATGAGTACGATGATGCCTATTTAAAGAGGATAAAACTCCTTTCTTCTGTGGTAAAAAAATGGTCAGGTAAGATGAATATTTCATTTTTTCCTGCCCTTGATTCCCCGGACATTGATAATTATTATTCGGACCGGCGGCATTTTCTGTGCGGTAAGGATAATGTCTGTCTTAAGCCATGGCGTGTTCCTACCATCTGTCCCAATGGGGATATCTCCAACTGTTCGGGTATGGTGTTGGGTAATATAAAAAAACAGTCGTTTTGGAAGATCTGGAATGGTGAGAAGAATAATTCTTTTAGAGACAGCCTGATATCACACGGTTCCTTTCCGTTTTGTACACGGTGCTGCAGTTTTTACGAGAAATATGATCTTTCTGGCAAACTAAATGTTGATGAGTGATGAAAAATAATGTGTCTGTTGCCTGCCTTACCGCAGATTTACTGGGTGGAAGAAGCTTTTCCATAAATTATCATTTGTTTACTGTCATAAATGCCATATGTGAAAATATTTCCATATCCTCCATTCATTTATACACTACGTCAATTAATGATTTCAGTTCTGGCTCCTTGCAGGAGATACAGGCTGATTTTCATATTCATTTTCCCTGTTCCCGTATTCATGTACATGAGATGGATTCGAGGGATATCTCGCTTGCTGGGAAAGCCTTGTCCGGTTTTGATCTGCTTGTCTGCGAAATGTTTGTATGGAGCGATAGCATAAAATATGCTAGAAGCATGAATTCCGGAGTCAAGGTTATTTATTGTGTCCATTCCATTTTACAGCAGGAATGGATAGCCAATGCCCAGAATAAGTGGGTGGGTTTTGAGCACTTTCACCGTTTGCAGCGCGAATTGGTAGCCGTAGCGGATCATTTGGTCTTTGATTCCTGTATGGATAGAGAATATGCTTCCCGTTTTTTCCCGGATATACTCCACCGTTCTTCTGTAATTTATCCGATACCTGTGCCCATCTGTGGTTTTGACCGTACTTGGGATGTTACAAGGGTATCATTTCCAAAGTTCCGTTTACTGTATGCCGGGAGATGGGAGTACCGGAAAGGTATTGAACAGTTGGTAGACAGTTTTTTCCACTGTCATACACAATATGGCATGGAATTGCATATTCTGTCGGATTATCTCTATATGGAGAACTTCGACCGTCTTTTTCTTTCCCCGGACAATGCCGTCAAGTTTAAGTCCTTGCTGGATCGCGGAGCCATCAGCCTGACCGGTTGGAAACGTGACAGGGTGGAGTATATCTCATTCATTTGTGAACAGTGTGATACTCTGGTGGTTCCCAGTCTGTACGATCCTTTCAACATAATCACTTATGATGCCATACAGATGGGGGTTCCGGTTGTCCTGTCAAGATTCTGTGGTGTAAACGAACTGCTTCCGGAAGATTGTGGCAGGGTGGTAAGGACCAATCCTTATGATGCGTATGATCTTTTTAAAAGCATAGAAGAAATGTTTCTCGGTTTACAACACCGGGAGATTTTAATGCCGTGTATCTTATCCTATGGCATTGCTGACGTGAACAGGGAATACAATAAACTGTTAAACGGTATTCTAGGATTAACATGATGTTTTGAGCGATGGAAAATGAAAGTAAAATAATAATGATAACCGGTGCGACTTCCGGAATTGGTGTGGCGGTAATTAGGGAATTCCTGAGTTTATATTCCGGCTGCTATTTTATTTTGGTAAGTCGGAATCGGAAAAGAATGAGAGAACGGATAGAGAGTGATTCGGACATTAAGGACCGTATCCGGTATGAGATTGTGGAGACTGATCTTTGTGATTTGCACAAGTCGGAAGAGATACTTGAACCCCGTATCCGGGAAAAAGGACGTGTGGATATTCTTGTCAATGTTGCAGGCGGTTTCATATCCAAACCTTTTGTCGAGACGGAAGCGGAGGACTTTTATCAGTTGGTAATGTCCAATATGTTCACCGTTTTTGTCTCCTGCAGGACGGTTCTTCCTTTTATGCTTAACCAGCGTTTCGGTTCCATAGTAAATGTCGGTTCCGTTTTGGGACTTCGTTCCTTGCGTGATACCAGATGCTCCGTCTATGGTTCCGTGAAGTCCGCTGTTGTGCATCTTACCCGTTTGTTGTCTGTGGAATACGGCGGGTATAATATTCGTGTGAATTGTGTTTGTCCGGGCATATTGAATCCCGTCGAGGGGGCCGGTGAGGGAAGTTATGAGGCTTATCGGAAACTAAATGGAATGAATCATTATCTGGGGGAACAGCCCTTAAAATGGTTCGGTTCTTCCTCTGATGTGGCTAAGGCTATTGTTTTTCTTGCCGGGGAACAATCGGGATGGACCACCGGAGAGATAATGTGCGTGGATGGTGGAACAGGACTTTAGCATAGGGATAAGATGACAGGGAAATTAAAAGAGGGTAAGAATGTGTGTATTCTTTCCTCCTTGATAACGGACAAGCTTTCTTTTGTATTCATTTTGCTTGTTTCTATGATTCTGTTCTTGTTCTTGTGCTGGCAGTGCTATATTGGTGCGAAGACTACAGAACATATGTCTACTATAGAATCCCGTTTATTGGAGGAATTGGTCGATAATGTTGAAGACTCCTCTAAAACTGATAAAAATTTACTGTATTGCAAAGAATCCTTACACGCCGAACTGCGGCTGATTAAGGCACGTTTTGAAGACTTTTCCTCTTCTATTACTTTGATACTTAGTGTTGTCACGATTGTATTTGTTATTTTTAGTTTTTTGGGACTAATGAAAATACAGGATGAACTGAAGCATCTTGAAAAGGATAAGGAAGAGTTTGAGAGGAAAATGGAGGATAAGTTGAAGGGAATGGATGATGAACGGGAAAGGCACAAGCGTGAGATGTCCGATAACCTGCAAGAAATGCAGGAGATTCAGGATAAAACCCGTGTGGAAAGTCTGTTGTCCCAATTCCGTTATAAGGAGGCAGATATGATTTGTCGGAAGTATGAGGGCATGGGGTATCCTTATTTTATTTATGCGTCCGCTCGTGTCGAAATGGACCGTGAGAATTATAAGGGTGCCCGTGAAAGACTTGAGAACGTTATTCATCTTTTTTACAAGGATGTACAGAATGAATATTATTATTATTTGGGTGAGACCTATTTTTATCTGGAAGAATTTGAACTTGCCGGGAGGTATGTTCTTAAGGCTATGGAAGTTCTGCAGTCCAAATCAAGTCTGCCCGGTCTGGACTCCTCCAAAAAAGACCTGCGGATTATAGACGAGACATGTACTTCTTCCCAATATACTCTTTCCAGATATAGTTGTTTGTTGGGACGTATTTACCTGTCTACCATTCAAGGAGATAGTCCGGAGAATAACAACACCTTTGAAAAAGCATTGTCTGCTTTTGCCGAGGCACTCCGGTAGGATAAGCGGAATACCGATATTCTAATGTGGATTGCTATTACTTACCGGAAGAGAGGTGAATATTCCAGGTCAATAGAATTGTTGGAGAATATAATTGCCATAAATCCTGAGATGTGGTATTATTATCATGAACTGGCTGTCTCTTATTATCGCAAAGGACTTTCCCATAAGGGAACAGGGGATATTTCCCTGTCGCATGAATGTTATCGACAGGCGGAAGATTCGTATTGTATTTTGTTTGATAAGATGCGTGTGTATCATTTGGCTGATGATTATGGTTATCATTATCATCTGGGAGTCATTTATATTGAATGGGAAAAGTATCCGGAAGCGATAAGGGAGTTAAATTACTCTATTGAGAACAATGACAATGCGAAAGTATACTATTTTTATGATTTGGGCAGGGCCTACTATGGAGCGGGACAATACGAATCGTCAAGTGAGTATTTCAAGCTGGCGTGCGAAAAAAGTGAAGAAAAAGAATCGTTGTATCTTTTTTATCTGGCGTTATCCTACGTTTATCAATTAGAAAAAGGTAATGATGCAATTTCATGGGGAGAGACTGCCCGGTTACTTGAAAAGGCTATATTTATAGATGGTTACAAGGAATTTTATTATACGCATCTGGTAGTGGTGTATCTGGCAAGTGACAGGATGGCTAAAGCGGGTGAATATATGGAGAGATATAACCGGCTTACGGAAAGGAAAGACAGGAATCATTACAGGTTCTTGCAACTTTTGTTGAACGTGTTGTACTACTCACCTGATATAAAGGAATGTAGAGAGTGTTTTGTGAGGAGTAATGAGAATAATTAAAATTCCATGAATGGATTGGTGAATTTTGCGCGCCATTCATTGCAGGCAGGATTGAAGAGTGGTTCATTGCACGGTGACGAACTAAAGAATCGTATCCTTGAATTGCTTGCGTAGATATTTTCCTGTTAGGTAATCGTATTTTATATGCTCGGTATCCATTGTTTTTTCTCCCAGCCGGTTCAACAGGGACGTGATGTCAGCGGTGTATATAAGACTTATATTCCCGGTAAAATATTTTCTAATTATGCTTTATATACGATGCTCCTTTCCGCCCTACAATGGAAAAAAACGAATGGAAATATAAAGTTGTATTGCGATGCCTCTGTTTATGAACAGCTTCGGCAATTCCGACTGTTATCTTGCTGGGATGATATTGAAGTGCTTCGGGATGATTCCGTAGACAGGGGGATTAATTTACAAGTCTTCTGGTCGGCAGTGAAGTTTCTGGTTTATGAAAGGCAATACGAACCGTTTGTCTGTATCGATACTGACCTTATTGTCTGGAAAAAACTGGATATATGTCCCGATGTGGACTGGCAGTTTGCCCATTGGGAATCGATTGAGCCAGGGGACATTTCTTATCCTGATACCGCTACCCTGTCAAAGCCTGCAGGTTATATATTTCCTAAATTGGCATTTGCGGAAACGCGTGCATCAAATATGTGCATTACAGTATTCAATAACATGGATTTCTGTAGAATTTTCGTTAATGAAGCCTTCAAGTATATGCGTGGTAATAAGGTGGATTCCATATCCAGTTTGCATGCAACTCCTGAAATACTGTATATGGAGCAACGGCTTCCTGTTCTGCTTTCCAAGCGATATGGGTATACTTGTCGTCCTTTTCTTAATGCAACCTGGTCTCCTAAATTCTTCAGGTTTGTATCAGATGACCCGCAATATGGTAGCTGGTCATTTAACAGACTTGACGATAGAATGCTCTTTACCCATTTTTGGTTTTATAAGAAATGGCTGGAGGAACATCCTTTGGCTAAGCTTGAATTGGAACAGCAGTTGTTACACGAACTTGTTACTCGGTTTCCGGAAGAACCGTTGGATATGTTGCAATTTGCTAAATAACTGTTATGATAAGTGTTCGACTAACCTGTTCTGATGCTCTTTTGTGGAACAGGGGCTATTTTGTAGAATGTAAAAATGTGTTCTTGAATATATGAAAAAGACTGTAATCGAATATATCACCAATACGCTTGAAGATATTCCCAAGCAATCTCTTCAAACCAATAAGATGCGTTTACATGCTTTTTTCTCAGAACAGGAAACAATAGAGAAGCGAGGGACACATTTTGTATTCAGGTATGCTTTCTATTCTGTTGAAAAACTACGGCGACACACGAAACAAAGCCTGTTTAAAGAATATAATATGTTGTGTTCTGACTTGAAAAGTACTCCTTCCAGGAAAATATCGGATATGGAATATAAAGATGTTGTATTATATGGTGATGCTTCTTCCCCTGTAGTACAAGAACGATTGGCAGAATATTTGGAGCGGAATAATTCTTTAAAGATTCAGTTGTCTTTCTGTGATAAAGAAGCTCCAAAGTGTAAAACAGGAGAAAATATTGCCTATGCGGAACTTCAGAAAGCATTGTTTTATTGCAAAAGGAAAAAGTATTTGCTTCTGTTCATTTCAGTTCGTGATCTAATACAGGATATTCGCTTTTATGATTTGCTTGACGAATTTCGTGTTGATTTCCGTTGTGTTGACTTTCCTTGGTTTTGCAGGGAGAATCTACGTTTGATAAAAGCGGTTATGCTATATGAGAAGTTATCTCCTTGAACAGGCCTAAAATAGTGTATTTCTTTGCATATAATACCTTTTATATTGAATTCGTTATATGTAGGTCCCTAACTTCATGCTACAGGATGAAGAACCCTACATCTTTCGTTGGTTAAGAAAAGAGTACGGCGGTATATCTAAACCAACATTTTCATATCGGTTGATTTCCGATATGTTTTTTTACCCCATATATCAACTGTCTGTGAAGATCGTTGATATATATTTTCATAAATAGTTCGATACATGTCTTACAGGGAGATTTTTGTTGTTGAATGGGAGAAGGTGAAATATGGATGCCCGTGAAGAGAATCAATCTGGTACTTTCTAGTACTTCTTAAAAACAAAAAAGTAGAGAAGACAGCTCCCTAACTATCTTCTCTCTTGCTCTTAAAATGTCAATCTCATAACCACTTTCTCCGGTTGTGCTGTGATCTTAACTCTATCTACCTGATCTGCCCCAAGCATTACAGCCGAATTTTTATAACACCCTATAAATTCTCTCTTCGACATGAAAAACGTGTACCCGAAGGGAACGCCTCCCCAGTAATCCGGTATCCTGAAACCATTAAAACTATGCCCTGTGATTATGTTAGCATCAATATTATAGATCAACTTTGGATCATAATTCAGCCAGTCTATTTCCTTCTCCCTATATTTACGGAAAAATGTTAGTTCCAATGTTTTCCCTGATACTTCTCTAAGCTTAAATCTGACTCCACCGACATTAAAGACCTTATCCAGATCCGCCTGAACAGCATTTTCTATCATATCAACACTTAGTGTACCCAAATCATACACCTTGCCCATAACGAATATTTTCTTTTTCATATTACTCCAGGTCTCTTTCAATTAATATTTTAACTTTCCCCGTTCCCCTAGTCTGTATATAGATTACACTCGATACCCCTAAAGCAGCCAGAGCATCATTATACCAATCCCCAATCCACCGGACCGGTACAAACAGGTTCTTGTCTTCGTCCGAATACAACTTATTATCCCTTCTTGCCTCTTCTATGATATCCTCCTCCTCTACATTCAATATGTCGGCTGCAATAAGAATGGACAGATATTTGGGATCGTCTGCTTGTGGTATCTCCTCTGAATAGTTATAAAGCAGATACAATGCGTCTTCAAAACTGCTGACCTTGTGTCTGCTCAAGTTACTGGTTTGTATTCTTGTATCGAGCATTAATTCTACAACGGAATATGAAAAGTACTCCTCATTGCCGGTGTAGTATTTCTTCAGTTCGTTCTCACTGGTGAAACTTAGGATAGCGAGGTCCCGTAATGGCATTTGTGTTAATTTAGGCAGTACCGTTGTCCCGTCCGGGGTTATATAGTTCTCACTGTCTATATCTTTCACACGGTTATAATCACTCTCTTCTATTGTACCTTTATAAATTATCTTCTTCATGGTCGTTTGGTTTAGTTTTTTGTGAATAAATGGTTAGTGTAATTCCGTACTCTTCTTGCAGATACCTGGTCAGCCCATAATATGCGTCAACCCTTTTTCGGTTACGTGGCATCATCCCCAGTGCTTCCTTCAGTGTAATCCTGATACAGAGTCCGGTTATAAAAGAGTTTCCGAACTTCTCCTTGAGTGCTGTAATATCCTGTTCGTACTTCTCGTTACTATTACTTCTTGTTTTTTCGTTTACATCAGGACAAGAAGCCTTCTTTCCAACCTGACGCTTCAGTAATTCCTCCGGGGGACCACCAAAGAATAAATTCATAATACTCCACATATCAAATATGCTGTTTTTCATCATTAGTTAGGAATTGGCGGGATACTAAGAGCGTTTTGTCATTTTTTAGTGGACAGAAAAAAAGAAAAACGCACCAAGATTTTTTATCTCTTAGTACGTTATTATAATATTATCCTGATGAATAACGCAATTCATATATCAGACATGAAATGGTATTTTGATTTAATTCTTTGTTTTGTTTTTTTATTGACCTTTTTGAAATCATTTATGACTTTTGCAAATTTACCAGTCCCGCATATAACTTCTTTATGTTGATATTTACCAGGAATAGAAATAACATAGTAGTTACTGTATTTGCCACATTCGGATAATGTGCTTAATATATTGAATGTGCTACTCAAGACATTAAAGCTAAAATAAATGTCGGCTCTCCAATTTTTCTTTTGGGGTACATTATAATAATCTTCATGTACCATGATTAAGGTGCTACATTCAGAATCCTCATCAAAACTAGAATAGCCAAATGTACTCTCTACTATAACAGTTATTATATCAGGACTATTATAATTACAATCCACTTTCCTCTTCAAATCTACTAAATAATCATTTCTATTCTCGTTCCGATTTCTATAATAATGAGGATCATAATAAAGAGCCTTATTGTCTCTTCCTATAAGACCTAATTTTTCTTCCAGTTCATGAATTTTTAGATCTCGTTTTTTCTTTTCTTTAACTTTTTGAGGATTATGATTATAAATCCATTTGGCACCATAATAAACACCCAAAAATGGACTGCATATTATCAAACCACTTATCAAACCATATATATAAAGATCATCCTTGTCTATTTTCATAATTGTTTATTATTAAATTTCCGGTTATAATAATCCAATTTAATATTTTACCAATCATGTTTCCAGTACATTTTTAACGATATTCTTCAATTCACACTTCTTCAGATAGAGTAATTGTATTCTCGCTCCTCCATAGTTCATGAGAGTATCTATGATTCTGGATTATGTCTGAAAATAAAAATGAAAAATGCACGGAACCATTTCCATAAAAGCCATCCAATACCCCAAATGAGAGTTATACCTAAAATAATAGAGAGTATCATTTTAAAAAGACCGGTATACGTGTCTATCCACCACTTGCTGAAAGCATTCCAGGATATAAGATATTCCGGTTTAAAATCATGAAATATTGTTTTAAACGCAATAATGTATGCAATAATAATCATGACATATTTAATTACCTTATAAATCGTTTTTTTTCTGACCATTGTTTCTTTTTTGTTTACGGCTTATGAATATCTCAACAATGCGTATCTAATTCTTTTTTTTCATGTTTTCCCAGAACTTTTCATAAACAGAAATGAATATGGTATGCAAAGACGGCAAAGTTCTTATTCCACCACAACGTTTACAAGGCTGCGGACAAGAATAGATGGTAGCATGATACTCAATGTTCTTTCCAATGAAAATTTTGCCACATTCGGTACATCTGAAAATACTTTTTCCTTTAAGCATGATTGATATAGATTGTAATTTGTCTTTTCATAACAATACTCTGTAATTATCGTATTATTTCTCTCCTTTTTCATGGGGTGAGAACTTTTCCGGTCTATATATTTTGTTTTTCAGTCTGCATCTTGCGTCGCATATAGATTATTAGTACTACTCCCGGAATTGTTACCCTATATGCTGCTCCCGTCAGGTCTTTTAATAACCATGCTCCCATAATGATATTTATGGCAGGAACAAGTATCCCTCCGACTCTACTTACCAGTCCCAATCCCACCGCTATATCTAGTGCCACTCTGGGCACCAGCACGCTTGTTAACAATGTCAGAATCTGTGAAACGAATGCCGGGGACATGCAAGCCATCAGGACTGCGTTTTTCATAGCATCCTTGCTTTGATATGTATTGGCATCCAATTGCAAATCCTTAACTAATTCCTGCAATTGTTCATCGTTCATTTCTTCTAGTACATCATCCATTAACTTCTGAATCAGATACATCTCAATTCGTTCCGTAGATGAGTTTTTGTTATAATTGACTTTCTTCTTATCGCAAACATCCATCAGGATTTCACGATATGGCACTCCATATCCCCGAAAGAAGTTAGCAAAACTATCCCCGCCATAGAGTTGAAATTCATGTGCAATCTCTGTCCATGCTTTCTGTAATTGGTTAGGGTATGACTCTTTATACAGGCGTGTTCTGGATAATGTTTCCGAATATCTCGGATTATTGTCCTTGTCATATACCAGTAAATCAGCCAGTACTTTTAAATCTTCATTGGAACATTCTTCTAAGAATTCCAAATCTTTGTCCTTCAAAAATTTCTTTCCAAACATAATTGAATTATTTTATGGTGTTAATAAATATTTGATTCATATCCTCTTCTGACATATCTATCCGATCAAGTTCATGCATAAGTTGCTTTTCGGTTGCAACAACAATCTGTTCTCTTTTATTGATGACATAGAGGAAGCAACCTTTTAATCGTGTATATACATAGGCTTTTTGTATTTTATCTGTTTCCCTGACCTTGATATGTGTGATAAAGTCCTCGTTAATAATATCCCGCTTTTGAATCTCTTCCATACAGGCGTCAAATTCATCTTCGTTAATTATCATGTAGTCATTACATAAGTCCTGTATGGCTTCTTGTATGATATTGTATTCTTTCCTTTCCTTATTGGTTTTAAGTAATCGGAAAACAACATCACTGGCTGCAAGGGAGGACAAAATTCCAGTGAGAGCAGGGATAATCATCTTCATGGGTACAGGCAGCGGAAATCTGGATGCCACGCTGAATCCTGCTGTAAATGCGGCAAATCCGACCATCGATCTGGTGATGGAGGCTGTTAACTCTTTCCATGACATTCTGTTATCCATGAATTTAATGAAATCAGGCACAGTATTGATCAATATAAATGTGGTATTCACTATGATATTTGTTCTGAAAAATTTTATTACTACATTCTTGGCGGCAGCTCCTGTTACATGTTTCTCACAAATTACCGCTGCAAACTTATGGATCGTGTCCTTCCCTAAAGCATAGTTGTATACCGAATTAACAGCTGATTTTGACGCTTGGGTGGATGTGGTTAATAATCCTCGTCCCATAGCTGTTTTAAAAAACTGACGTACTAACACGCTACTAATAAAAACAGAACCTCCGGTTTTAATGCTTTCTACAAAAGAAATCTTTAAAGCGTCCCCTGTATCTATCTCCTTGTATTTAAGTATTGCAAAGTTGATAATGAAAGAAATGCCTAATGATGATGCGGTAGATACCACTGATTGTTTGGCATCAAACAGCAATGAATCTATATTGCCTGCTTTGGCTATATTTCTTGCCTGTTTAAATGTTACACATCCTGCTTTTACTAATGTTTGGGCTTCCTCCGGATCGGTGACCCCGGCAACTTTCCCTTCTTTAATTTTTTCTCTCATTAGGTTTACCGCTTGCTCATACTGATCTTTGGGAACTTCTAAGAGCATCGGTTTACCGTCTGTCTTTTGATAATAGCGGTACATTCCGGTCTCCACATCAAATGCCGAATTTATGGTTTTAGCTGCCGTATCATAATATTTAGTTTGGATATATACTCCATCCACGATTCGGTCCGCACCATTCTTTTCGTTGTTCCGTCCTATGTCTTCTACCTTTTTATGCTGCCAACGATCGTGAAGTGAATTGGCATCTTCAGCCATGAATCCCAATCCTCCTTTTGTATGTGCCTTCATTAGCTGGGTCTCAAATTCTATATTCTGCGTGATTTTAATAGCTCCGACAGGATCTATAATATGACTATCGATAGGGGTAGTTGATTCTTTGGGGTCTTTCATGGGGCCTTTCCTCCTATACACCTATAAGTCCCCTAATTCAGCTGTTAGTTTGATTAAACATTGGTATACAAGAAAAGCTCTAAGTTTGCAGTCGCAAGATAAGAGAGTGGAAAATTTATCTTAATAATACCAAGCGTGGCAGATAAATTTGT
>NZ_JADPLO010000130.1:0-4133 GCF_015667765.1 Bacteroides sp. 1001302B_160321_D4
CACTGTTTTATTTTCTAACTTTAAATTACTCAATTTGTCTGCTGTTACTTTAGATTGTTTATCAATATCTATGTGAAGAGAGTCCAGTGAATTACGAAGTTGTTGCAATTCACTGGAGTAATCTATCTGTTGTTGCTTCTCCATATTTTTAGAAGCAGCGCATGAACCAAGCAACAGAATACAAAGAATACAACTTATGATAGTAATTGGTTTCATACAATGCTGATAATAATGGGTTCCCCTCTTTTTTGCGCCTCTTCAATCTTTTTATTAAGGCAATCGGAAGTGTATCTTGATTCAGATAATCGGCCTACAGCTGAATTTTTCCCTACTAAAATGCAACCGGCACTGTCTGCGGCGGTGTTGCCACTATGTATGAGAATACCTTCAAAATGGGGAACATTTAATAATCTTGGAAGATTACGACCGAATTTGGGAGACCAGTTATAGATTATATTATAGGTACCATACGGAATTGCTGACTCTCCATAAACCTTTTTCTCTCCATTATCGAATATTCCATTTTTATTTTTATCAACTATCTTGTCTTCTAGGGTATTACAGAAGAATTCATTATTGATATATAGTCTGCCAATAGTATAAGTCTCTTTTGGCCATAGACGTTCTAATCTTAATTCCATAGTCTTAATCTTTTATTTGTGATAGTAATGTGGCTACTTTTATACCACTGCTTCTGATATGTTTTCCAACCAGTTGTTTGTCCATCTTTTTGCCATTACAAAACGATAATCCAATAATTCCGGCAGGCTTTTCCCCATCATACAATGTCAATAAGGCTATTTCGCTAATATCGTTAGCTTGAAATTTGTAATATAAGCGTTGGTCTATTTTTTGAATGTCGTCCAACCCACCATAAAAATATCCATCGTCCAATACTTTTGCCACAAGTTTGTATTTTGATAAGCTAAAATCCGCATAGTCTTCGTCAACGTTTGATATACTATCCCTAACTTCTTCAATTCGCATCGAACCGAAAAGGAATGGCAATCCTGTTGTCAGATTTTTACTTCCATTATGAAATTCTATTAACCATGCCCGGTCAGCATTAGTGGTAAATATCATTTTAGATAAAATATGGCGAATATTGGAATCCGCCGATAACCTTGTATTTACTAGATGGTCGTGTTGGGCAGTTGTTATTTCGGACATGCGATCCAAAAGATACTTTGGATTTAATGCGAAAAATATGATGTAACCGCTTAAAAACAACAGAAATAGTCCTTTTATAATGCTGAAAAAGCCATATCTCTTTTGTAGGTTAAGCAATTTTTGAAGCCATCCGATGCCTTTATCCAACTGTTCCATATTAATGTGAAGTAATTTGTACTGATTGGATTGGGATAAACCATTCTAGTTCATTTGCAAATGGTTCATTTAAGCGTACCCATACACCTTTTGTTTTTTGAGTTTGATTCTCTTTAATAATAACCCCGTCCCTTCCAATTAACTTTTTCAATTTCCATTCTTTCAATAAAGGGGAGGCAATGATTGTAATTTTTCGTCCTACCATTTGTTCTTTTATTCAACATTATTATCATTATTAGATTGAGGAACAATGACATTGAAAACAATACCAGAGTCACCGTTACCTTTCAATTCAACTTTACTTTCTTGTGCTACCTTTACTGGATACATTTCCATTAAA
This sequence comes from Bacteroides sp. 1001302B_160321_D4, assembly GCF_015667765.1. Taxonomy (NCBI): domain Bacteria; kingdom Pseudomonadati; phylum Bacteroidota; class Bacteroidia; order Bacteroidales; family Bacteroidaceae; genus Bacteroides; species Bacteroides sp. 1001302B_160321_D4. The sequence goes on from NZ_JADPLO010000130.1 coordinate 1,667, forward strand.
GCTTTTGATGCTTGCACAGCTACAGAACGTAATGGAGCTGGTGATAGCTCTGTGCCTCTTCGATCTGTATATTTTGCTGTAGAAGTTTCGTCTATAATATGCAATAGTTTTTCTGTTAGACGAGCTTTTAGATCGGCTGTTTCATAATTTGCGATAGCTCGCAACTGATTGATATACTCTTGTACATCATCCCGCGCCATTAATTGTTTTGCCTTTCTTAAAGAGGTATGACTGGAATCATAGAATATATCTTCGTAGCATTTGCGAGCATTTCCAGCATAAGGGTCACAGCCGAAAATGAACAGCTCACAAAAATCAATTTCTTGTTTATTCAACGATTCTGGTTTCTTTAGTTCCATTCTTTAATTGTATTAAAGCCCAGCCGATATGTTCAACTGGGCTTGGTTTACTAAGAATAGCTAGGAAAGGCTTTATGAGTTTGTTTTTTCAACATTACTTTCTAATAAATCTTGCATAACAACCCGTCTGAATAGGTCTTTGAGTCCATCTAGCATACTTTCTATATCTGCAATATTCTGTAACTTATCCCGATTAAAATTTATTTGTAAATCATATCCGGAAATTTCCATAATAGTTTCATGGGTATCTTCGGTTTGTACAGCCAGGATTCTTCGGTCTGAAAGAGTGTTGAACACTACTTCTGGCTCCAGTCCAATTGATTGCGCTTGTTGCTTTTCTTCTTCTGTTACCATATTTTATATTTTGAAATGAACACGTGATTTTTCTGTTTTGGTCATAACCATACTACCATCATCTATGCCGGAAGCATTACGCATCCTTTGGGAACATACCATAGCCACATTGGTCGTTGCTGTTACATCAGCATCTGCATCATGGGCATCATCTAGTTCGATACCAAATTTTTCTGCCATGATTTCCAATTTATAACTGCTCATGCCATCTAAATGAGATAAAGCCAATTGTCCTAAAACGATTGTGTCTATATATAAAGGCTGGAAGTGCCCATAGAAATCTGTTTCTCCTCTCATTAATTTGGCAAATTCTTTCATTTGTCCTCCATATTCCATTAACTGTTGCATGAATCCTATATCAAATCCAATGTTTTGGCCAATTAAGAAGGGTTTTATGTTGCGACCTTTTGATAATATGTTTTTGCGGATAAAATCAATAACCTCTGCCGCAACTTGCTTGATGTCCATACCAAGAGATTCTAACATATCCATTGTTATGGCGGAATAAGTCAGAGCTTTTTCTTCATATTTCATGGGCTGTTCATCGTCTTTATCAAATTTACTCTTCAATACTTTACGTTTAGCCACACCTTTATCCGGCTGTTTATTATATGGGGATATGTATTTTACATATCTGTCAATTGTTTCAAAAGTATCTATACGTACTGCATGGATTGCAATCTGGGTACATGCGCAATCTTGGCAGTCCAAACCGCCAGTCTCAAAGTCTAAGGTAAAAGCCACGATAATTGGCTTTTCGTTATTAGGAGTTGCCATATTATTTTAATAAACTTAGTGTGAGTTGTTTAACTTTTTGTTTAAATTCTTCGAGTGAATAATTATTATGAATAACATAATCATATTCATTTAAAGGTATCTCTATACGATTCAAATCGCGTTCACATCGCTGTTGGTCGATTCCACAATTTATTCGATCATCTATACTTCTGTTGATATATACAGAAAATATAATAAATGAGTTTGGAAATTTTTCTTTTAAATATTTCAGACCTTTTTCATCAATTACGTATGTACATATCTTCTGCTTTGCCTGTTGCAATGTAGCCCAATATTCATGTTCGCCGAATTGTGTATAAGCTATCATTTCAGACATTTGGGGCTTGTCTTCCGGAGTTACAAACCAATGTTCTTTTCCATTTGTTTCTTCTTCCCTCATGGGACGTGTTGTATATGATACTATTGTTGGAATGCCGTTTTCAGACATGATGTTTGCCATTGTTGTCTTACCGCTTCCAGATGGTCCGACAATAGTTATAATAACTGGTATATTTGCTTTTATTTTCATAATATGTCTATAATTGAAGATTTATATAACTGAAGATTGTTTCCACCTGTATAGTCACTGTATTTAACTTGGGCGGAACATATAAGCATTTTGTTCTTTGCACTGCTAAGAGAACCACCCTTACAAAGTGTTGCCCGGACATTCATCCATTCATCATTCCAGATGACCATTTCTACCAGGTCATTGTTTTGTTGAAGTAAAAGTTTGCAGAAAACTCGATTCTCACCTGTTTTCTTGTCTTTAAACTTTTTCTCCTCAATATCTACAATGTTAGCACAAATAGCAACGCGTTTTCCATCATAATCGGGGTCTTGTATGTTTTTTAAAAGTGCCCAAGATGCTTTTCCTTTTATTTGGGGCTTTGCTTCTGAATTGTCATAAATACGTTTATAGTCGATAGCTCCAATGCCACTAATTGCGATTTGCTGTTGACTCCAGAAATAATGTT
>NZ_JADPLO010000131.1:0-4168 GCF_015667765.1 Bacteroides sp. 1001302B_160321_D4
TATTATCTATTGTTTATTTAATAAATATAGCTATATTTGTGCCGTGATATTATTAATAAAACTCTATATCCTTAAATGAATTTAGTATGAGAAACTATTTTTTAGGTCTGTGTTTATTATTTGCTTTGTGTTTTACAGCATGCTCTCATTCAGATGATTCTGTTGATGTGCTAATTATTGGTGGAGGTGCCAGTGGAGTGACTGCTGGTATTCAGTCTGCTCGAATGGGGGCTGCAACATTGATAGTAGAAGAAACTGAATGGCTGGGTGGAATGCTTACATCTGCAGGCGTAAGTGCTGTTGACGGAAACTATGATTTGCCAGCAGGCTTGTTTGGTGAGTTTCGCGAACATTTGGCAGATTATTATGGCGGACTTGATTCTCTAAAAACCGGTTGGGTGAGTGCAGTGTTGTTTGAACCTTCAGTCGGAAATAAAATTTTCCATGAAATGGTTGATGTAGAGAAAAATCTAAAAGTATGGCATAATGCTACCTTGGTAAAGCTGGAAAGAGAGAAAGATGTTTGGATTGCTCAAATTCAGATGAAAGATAATACAATCAAAAAAATACATGCTAAAATATTGATTGATGGTACTGAATTGGGGGATATAGCAAAAATGTGCGGGGTGGAATATGATGTCGGTATGGAAAGCCGTCATGATACTAAAGAAGATATCGCTCCGGAAGAGAAAAATAATATAGTTCAGGATATTACATACGTAGCAATCTTGAAAGATTATGGTAAAGATGTGACTATTCCTTGTCCTGAAGGATATAATAAGGATGAATTTGCTTGTGCTTGTGCCAGTCATGTTTGTATCACGCCTAAAGAACCGGATCGTGTATGGTCTAAAGACATGATGATAACTTATGGAAAACTTCCTAATAATAAATACATGATTAATTGGCCGATAGAAGGCAATGATTATTATGTAAACTTGATTGAAATGACCCGTGAGGAACGTGAAGAAGCCTTGAAATATGCAAAACATTATACGATGTGTTTCGTTTATTTTCTGCAACATGAATTAGGTTTTAATACATTGGGCTTAGCTGACGATGAATATCCTACAGCCGACAAATTACCATTTATTCCTTACCATAGAGAGTCTAGGAGAATCCATGGGCTAGTACGTTTTGATTTAAATCATGCTTGTGAACCGTTCAGGCAGTCTCAACCTCTTTATCGTACTTGTATTGCCGTGGGGAATTATCCTGTGGATCATCATCATACGCGTTATCATGGATATGAAGAGTTGCCTAATCTTTATTTTCATCCGATACCGTCATACGGTTTACCTTTAGGAACTTTGATTCCGAAAGATGTTGAAGGATTGATTGTTGCTGAAAAATCAATATCTGTTTCTAATATAATTAATGGTACCACTCGTTTGCAGCCGATGGTTATGCAGATCGGGCAGGCAGCGGGAGCATTGGCAGCTCTTGCGGTGAAAGAAGGTAAAAACATAAGAGAAGTATCTGTTCGGGAAGTACAAAATGCGATTTTGGATGGAAAAGGATATTTATTGCCTTATTTAGATGTTGAGTTAGATCACCCAATGTTTAAGTCACTACAACGTATCGGCTCTACAGGTATATTAAAAGGTATAGGTAAAAGTGTTGACTGGTCAAATCAAATGTGGTTCAGAGCGGATACATTATTATTGGCAAATGAGTTGAAAGGATTGGGTGATGTTTATCCTTTTGTCAATAAGCAAGTATTCGAAGGTAATAATACCATATCAATTCAGAAAGCTACAGAGCTAATAGGAGAGATTGCAGAAAAAGAAGGTATTGAGATGAAAGAGGGTAGGGTAGAAGAGATATGGAATGAATTTGAATTGAAGGACTTTGATATGAATCGAGACATCCTACGGAGTGAAATGGCAATTTTGATTGATCAGATATTAGATCCTTTCAATAATAAAAAAGTAGATATTACAGGACAATATATTCAATAGGTAATAATAATATAAGTGTTAACTGCTGTTTTAATTAAACTAATATGAAAACATTAGATCGAAGAGACTTTCTAAAAAAAGCCACATTGGCTGGCGCGTCAGCCTTGACTGTACCAACTTTGTTTGAATCTTGTACTTCAAAAGTTAGTGCTAGTACGGTAATGGCAACTGATGATTTAGAAAGTAAACTTATTGTTCCTAAAAACAATGGCCTAAAAATTACCGGAACTTTTTTGGATGAAATATCACATGATATTCCACATCAGAACTGGGGTGAGAAAGAATGGGACTTGGATTTTCAGCACATGAAAAATATAGGAATTGATACAGTAATAATGATCCGTTCTGGTTATCGTAAATTTATCACTTTTCCTTCTCCTTATTTATTGAAGAAAGGTTGTTATATGCCTTCCGTTGACTTGGTGGATATGTTTTTACGTTTAGCTGAAAAGTATGGAATGAAATTCTATTTTGGACTATACGATTCGGGTAAATACTGGGACACAGGGGATATGACCTGGGAAGTGGAAGATAACAAATATGTAATTGATGAAGTTTGGGAAAATTATGGTTCCAAGTATAAAAGTTTTGGAGGATGGTATATCAGTGGTGAAATAAGCCGGGCAACGAAAGGGGCGATTGGTGCTTTCCATGCATTAGGAAAACAATGTAAGGATATATCTAATGGATTACCGACTTTTATATCGCCTTGGATTGATGGCAAAAAAGCAATCATGGGAACGACAAAAATGACTAAAGAAGATGCCGTTTCTGTACAACAACACGAAAAAGAATGGGATGAAATTTTTGATGGAATTCATGATGTGGTAGATGCATGTGCATTTCAAGATGGGCATATTGATTATGACGAATTGGATGCGTTCTTTTCTGTCAATAAAAAATTAGCAGACAAGTATGGTATGCAATGTTGGACAAATGCCGAATCTTTTGACCGTGATATGCCAATTCGTTTTCTACCCATTAAGTTTGATAAACTTCGGATGAAGTTGGAAGCAGCCAAACGTGCCGGATATGATAAGGCTATTACTTTTGAATTTTCTCATTTTATGAGTCCACAATCAGCCTACCTGCAAGCAGGTCATTTATATGACAGATATAAAGAATATTTTGAAATAAAATAAATGTTATGAAGTCTACAATCAATTTTGGTTATCTTATATTCCTTTCTGTTGTGGCAGCATTGGGAGGCTTTTTGTTCGGATATGATACCGCAGTTATATCGGGAACAATTGCCCAAGTGACTCAACTTTTTCAATTAGATGCACTGCAACAGGGATGGTATGTAGGATGTGCTTTAGTAGGCTCTATCGTAGGTGTTCTTTTTGCTGGAATCTTAAGCGATAAGTTAGGAAGAAAACTTACGATGGTTATTTCAGCCGTATTGTTCTCTACATCAGCTTTGGGGTGTGCACTATCTGCCGATTTTACTCAATTGGTGATCTATCGGATAATAGGTGGAGTAGGGATAGGGGTTGTTTCCATTGTTTCTCCTCTTTATATATCTGAAGTAGCCGTGGCACAGTATAGAGGACGCCTAGTGTCATTGTATCAGTTGGCTGTAACAGTCGGTTTCTTAGGAGCTTATTTAGTTAACTATCAATTATTGGCATGGGCGGAGAGTGGTACGCAATTGAGTGTGGATTGGTTGAATAAAGTATTTATAACTGAAGTATGGAGAGGTATGTTGGGTATGGAAACATTGCCAGCAATCTTATTCTTCATAATCATATTCTTTATTCCGGAAAGTCCTCGCTGGTTAATCGTGCGTGGAAAGGAATTGAAGGCTGTAAATATATTAGAAAAAATATATAATTCAATTACAGAAGCGAAAAGTCAATTAAAAGAAACGAAATCTGTACTGACCTCTGAAACGAGATCGGAATGGTCGTTATTAATGAAGCCTGGAATCTTCAAAGCTGTTATTATCGGTGTTTGTATTGCCATTTTAGGGCAATTTATGGGAGTGAATGCAGTGCTCTATTACGGCCCTTCTATTTTTGAAAATGCAGGACTTTCAGGTGGCGATTCTCTTTTTTACCAAGTTCTGGTAGGACTAGTCAATACTTTGACCACGGTTCTGGCTCTTGTCATTATCGATAAAGTGGGCCGCAAGAAGCTGGTTTATTACGGAGTTTCGGGTATGGTTGTTTCTCTGATCCTTATCGGTCTGTACTTCCTCTTCGGAG
>NZ_JADPLO010000132.1:0-3666 GCF_015667765.1 Bacteroides sp. 1001302B_160321_D4
AAAACGGCGGCTACCTACTCTCCCACTGTTACGCAGTACCATCGGCGTGACGAGGCTTAACTTCTCTGTTCGGAATGGGAAGAGGTGGAACCCTCGTGCTATAACCACCTGAATAAGGTTATGACATGATGAAAAGTAAAATCTCAAGTTATTACTACTATGTTTCTGTTCTCTGTTTCCAGTTTCTGTATCAGTAATCCGCTAAACGTATATACCCAACCGGTACATATTTGAAAGAAAGTGAACGGGCAATTAGTAATGCTCGGCTTTGATGTTACCACCTTTACACCTGCATCCTATCAACGTCATCGTCTTTAACGACCCTAAGAAATCTAATCTTGTGGCTGGCTTCGTACTTAGATGCTTTCAGCACTTATCCAATCCCGACTTAGATACCCAGCGATGCACCTGGCGGCACAACTGGTAAACCAGCGGTCAGTCCAACACGGTCCTCTCGTACTAGTGTCAGAGCCACGCAAATTTCATACGCCCACGATAGATAGAGACCGAACTGTCTCACGACGTTCTGAACCCAGCTCGCGTGCCACTTTAATGGGCGAACAGCCCAACCCTTGGGACCTTCTCCAGCCCCAGGATGTGACGAGCCGACATCGAGGTGCCAAACCCCTCCGTCGATATGAGCTCTTGGGAGGGATCAGCCTGTTATCCCCGGAGTACCTTTTATCCTTTGAGCGATGTCCCTTCCATGCGGAAACACCGGATCACTATGCTCTAGTTTCCTACCTGATCGACTTGTCTGTCTCCCAGTCAAGCGCCCTTATGCCATTACACTCTACGGACGGTTACCAATCGTCCTGAGGGCACCTTTAGAAGCCTCCGTTACACTTTTGGAGGCGACCACCCCAGTCAAACTACCCACCAAACAGTGTCCTCGCATCTACGAGTTAGAACTCAAATAATCAAAGGGCCGTATTTCAACAGCGACTCCACAAATACTGGCGTATCTGATTCAAAGTCTCCGGCCTATCCTACACATCAATTACCCAAATTCAATGTTAAGCTATAGTAAAGGTTCACGGGGTCTTTTCGTCCCATCGCGGGTAATCGGCATCTTCACCGATACTACAATTTCACTGAGCTCACGGTTGAGACAGTGTCCAGATCATTACACCATTCGTGCAGGTCGGAACTTACCCGACAAGGAATTTCGCTACCTTAGGACCGTTATAGTTACGGCCGCCGTTTACTGGGGCTTCAATTCAATGCTTCTCTTGCGATGACATCTCCTCTTAACCTTCCAGCACCGGGCAGGTGTCAGGCTGTATACGTAATCTTTCAATTTGGCACAGCCCTGTGTTTTTGTTAAACAGTTGCCTGGACCTATTCTCTGCGCCCAACTCTCGTTGGGACCCTTTATCCCGAAGTTACAGGGTCAATTTGCCTAGTTCCTTAACCGTGAATCACTCAAGCGCCTTAGTATATTCAACCCGACTACGTGTGTCCGTTTGCGGTACGGGTACCTTAAAGATTAAGTTTAGCGGATTTTCTTGGGAGTATGCTTACACGCACTATTGGATTGTTCCGAAGAACGTTCCATACTATCAGGTTCGACTCTCTTTGTGGATTTGCCTGCAAAGATCAACATCTACACCCTTCAACGGACTATTCCGTCAGTCCGCGGCGCTATCACGCCTCCGTCTCCACGTCACTCTTTAAGGTAGTACAGGAATATTAACCTGTTCTGCCATCGGCCTCACCGTTCGGCTGAGCCTTAGGACCCGACTAACCCTGATCCGATTAGCGTTGATCAGGAAACCTTAGTCTTTCGGCGAGGGGGTTTCTCACCCCCTTTATCGTTACTTATACCTACATTTGCTTTTCCACACGCTCCAGCAAAGCTCACGCTTCACCTTCGACGCTGAGTGGAATGCTCCCCTACCGATCATTACTGATCCCATAGCTTCGGTAAATTGCTTAATGCCCGATTATTATCCACGCCAAACTCCTCGACTAGTGAGCTGTTACGCACTCTTTAAATGAATGGCTGCTTCCAAGCCAACATCCTAGCTGTCTTAGCAATCTGACTTCGTTAGTTCAACTTAGCAATTATTTCGGGACCTTAGCTGATGGTCCGGATTCTTCTCCTTTAGGACATGGACCTTAGCACCCATGCCCTCACTCCTGGGATCGAACTACTGCGCATTCGGAGTTTATCAAGACTTGATAGGCGGTGAAGCCCTCGCATCTTATCAGTCGCTCTACCTCACAGTAGTAATTCCCAAGGCTGCACCTAAATGCATTTCGGGGAGTACGAGCTATCTCCAAGTTTGATTAGCCTTTCACCCCCACCCTCAGTTCATCCGGAAGCTTTTCAACGCTTATCGGTTCGGTCCTCCAGTTAGTGTTACCTAACCTTCAACCTGACCAAGGGTAGATCACTTGGTTTCGCGTCTACTCCTTCCGACTAATCGCCCTGTTCAGACTCGCTTTCGCTTCGGCTACACATTTTGAAATGCTTAACCTTGCCGGAAAAAGTAACTCGTAGGTTCATTATGCAAAAGGCACGCCGTCACAACTTACGCTGCTCCGACCGCTTGTAGGCGCACGGTTTCAGGGACTATTTCACTCTTCTATTCGAAGTGCTTTTCACCTTTCCTTCACAGTACTGGTTCGCTATCGGTCTCTCGGGAGTATTTAGCCTTACCGGATGGTCCCGGCAGATTCACGCAAGATTCCTCGTGTCCCGCGCTACTCAGGATACCACTACGCTTCGTTTAGCTTCGAATACCGGACTATCACCGTCTATGGTTTCATTTTCCAAAGAATTCTTCTCACTAAAGTTCTTGCGACATCGTGGTCCTACAACCCCAATATTGCCGTAACAACATTGGTTTGGGCTAATCCCCGTTCGCTCGCCACTACTTGGGGAATCATTATTATTTTCTTTTCCTGCAGGTACTAAGATGTTTCAGTTCCCTGCGTTAGCCTCTTGCTATGCAAGATGTCATTCCTTCAGAATGACGGGTTGTCCCATTCGGAAATCTTCGGATCAAAGGTTATTTGCACCTTCCCGAAGCTTATCGCAGCTTATCACGTCCTTCATCGCCTCCGAGAGCCAAGGCATCCGCCATGCGCCCTTGCTTACTTTCTTTCAAACGTTTTATTCTCATACTGGTATTGACTTGGGAATTGCTTCCGGCTGTCAATATTGCATACTCGAACACGTACGGTTTGATATATACTTTTAGCTCTTACTTTTAATTTTACTTTTTGTACATCATGTCAAAGATCGTTTCTCTTTTCAGAGAGAGTGGAGAATAACGGATTCGAACCGTTGACCCTCTGCGTGCAAGGCAGATGCTCTAGCCAGCTGAGCTAATCCCCCAAGAGGTTGTTCAAGAATGTTGTTTTTAGTTTTTAGCTTTTAGCTGTCACTATTCCTCGTTCTTGAGCTTGGTAGTCCCAGGCAGAGTTGAACTGCCGACCTCTACATTATCAGTGTAGCGCTCTAACCAACTGAGCTATAGGACTAGTTCAACCTTGTCTACCTTTCGTCTAGACTCGGCTTCTTTTTTCTCTTGTTTATCTCTATCTATACTTCTATAGATGGTTGATCTATATATTATAAATAAACAAGTACCAGTAGTACAAAAAACAGAACCTTTAAAGTCATTATTTTTAACGATGGCCGTTTTACATTATTCA
>NZ_JADPLO010000133.1:0-3664 GCF_015667765.1 Bacteroides sp. 1001302B_160321_D4
AGTTCAAGGGAAGGCTCTATTCAAAGGAGTACAAGGAGAAGTTCAGGACGGAGCACTCAACGGCAACAGTGGAGAGGAACCCGCAGGAGAAAGGAAAATTCAGGCTGTGCATTGACGGAATACCCATACTCGATTGGTTCAGGAAGAAGTTTCAGGAAATTAAAGAAAAGTTAGGGCTAAACACACCTGTTGAAAACAAGCAACGAAAAGGATTGAAAATATAATCACTTAATAACGAGAGGCTATAAATTATTAGTGCCAGTAAAAGAATATACTCTTTACTGGCACCTGTTAAACGCAAATTGACACCCTAAATCTAACAAATATAGAAAAATCTATTCTTCACTTGGACAATATCAGAAAACATAACCAACTCCCAATACCAACCTGGAAAAATCTTTATGTGTCACATAATACTGTAAATATACATTTATATGGTTTATAAATCTAATACCAACTTGTGGAGCCACCGCAAAGTGCAACTTATAACCTTCATTGAAAACTCCCACATCTATATTATCAATTGAAACACCAGTTCCCAAACCAACATAGGAATCAACAGATTCATTCCGTAAGAAATGATAATTAGCTGCCGGCATAAGAGATAAAGATCTTCCATTAAAAGTATTATTCAGTACAATTGTGTAACTTTCATAACCTAATTTTAGATTTACACTTAACGGATTGGTGGAAAACCTATATATTCCATTTAAATAGAACCCAACATGATTTTCTTTATATCCATTCTTTTGTAGCCCAATTGGATAATTGGCTCCTAATTCAAATTCGAATCTCCTTCCTTGTGCTAATACCAGCCCAATATTGCATATAAATAACCAAAGAAGTAACATACATACTTTTTTCATAACCAATTTATCTTTTAATACCATATCTCTTATTTATTTGTCCGACAAGGAGTGCTAACTTCAAATTATCGCCACTTCTTTGGCTCATTTATAGCAGGGAGAATTTTGTAAAAACCACCTTCACTAAGACTATATCTGAAAGTGTTTTGTTCATATCGAGTTCTTCTTGGGTTATTATGCGTCCAAACAAATTTTGTGAGCAACAAATCATGTTTTAATTGTAATTCAGTACCACGGCTATTATTACTCTTAACAAATTCTTCTACTGTTGTATCATCCTTTTCTGTTCTTGGTATTCGAGCCTTCAAATAATGTCTGCTATGTTCTACAATATTAAAAGAAATGTATCTTGGAGCAACTGTCGGAATCTTAGCCGTTCTATCAGCATAAAAGGCAAGATGTACATCGCCAATTATCTTTTCTCTTTGTAAAGATCTACCCACATAGGAGTCATTTTTTAGATTCCGATATTCAATTCTTGCATATACAGGATCGCTATCAATATCAATTTTAAATTTAACTTTATAAGGTGAATGATCCGACAAATACGCAAAGCTGCAAAATATAGGTTTACCAGGTGTCTCTGCAGAAAAATGCCCTCCTTCACTTATAAATTTGATAAAATCGTCAAATCCGGTAAGGGTCTTTACACCACTGTCACCATTTCCTCCCCCTACATATACTTTCATTCTGGCCTCATCAAAAAAGCCCTTTTCTTCAACTGTCAGAAATTCTTTTTTGTTATATAAAAAGCCATTAACGGCCTTCTTTACAATGGACTCCGCATTCTCGTATATTTCATCGGTTTCAAGAGTTAATATGCCGACCCTTCCATAAGCTATGGAGCTCACATAGACAGGAGAGTATTGGGCATTGATACTACCTTCAATAAAACTCTTCTCAGGAATATCCATATCAATTGTAAAATATTTCTGAATAAACCTTATATATAAGCCACTACTTTTACTAATTCGTTCCTTATGTTCTTGTTGGGAAGATGACGACCCCCAAAATAAAAAGCTCGTATTGGCATTTGATCCAAAAGTCATTTTCAGCTCATCATAAGATGTAAAACGGTGTATATCAAAGTGTACGGAAGCTGATTGTTGCCCTATACCTTTCTGATGCATCAAATCCATTACCAACTGCCTACATGAAGACAAAGAGGGCTTTTCAAGTACACCTGTAACTTTTTGGGCAGGAAAGGACACAGAGACATTTATAGGCTTATAGTGGACACTGATTGTTTTATAATCCTGATTGGCAACGCTTGCCCCATCCAAGATAGAGCCAGGATAAATATATCGATTCAGATTATCCAAAACTATCGACTCATCTGCCTGTGCATGAATTGTTTTACCAAACCCATTATCCCATAATGTCTCAGAAATGATTTCTGAAGCTCTTGTATGGATATGCGAAGGAGAAGATAAAACCTTATCTCCCATATCAGGAATATAGTTATGCACATTTATATTCACCACTTGTTCGGGATACTTAGGTAGATTTTGAAAAGAACAGCAATCAGATTGCTGTTCTTTTTTGTCAAATTCTTGTTCACATGAAATTAATCCTATAGCAAATAAAAACAGAGTATATCTTAAGATTCTCATGGTTCTAAGTTATTGTCAATTTTCTAAATGGATTTTAAATTTGGAGTAGAAGGGAGAGTTATCAGATAAATAACTCGCAGTATAAAAAATTGCATCTCCCGGCAGGTCTTTAGAAAATCGACCTCCTTGAATTATAAAATCTTGAAACTCATTCCACCCCTTCGCAGTTTTAACAGTGCCTTCTCCTTCTCCATTATACACCATGACGTTCACCTCTGCTTCTTTAAGAATCTTTTCTTGTTCAAGATTAAAAGATAATTTCCCATTTACAACTTTAGCTTGTAAGGCAGCTTGTAAGGCAATTCTTACTTTATCATAACTTTCAGAAGATTCTATCGAAATTAAGGCCATTCTTCCATAAGTAATGGAACTGATATAAATAGGATCATACTTACCGACAGATCCCATATCATCATGATTTAAAAGAATATTTCCATCAGCAGGAAGGTCCATGTCAACAGTGTAATTACGTTGTACTATTTTCGCAAACAATCCGGTTTTCTTTCTTATTTTTCCCTTATCAAGACTGACATCAATATTAAGGAGCCCGCCTATGTTGACATTTGCTCCAAAAGCAAGTTTTAACTCTTCAAAATAGGAAAATTGCCTCATATTATAAGTAAAAGACCCCAACTGTTTACCTGTCATGCCTTCTTTATTCATTATATTCTGCAAAGATTGCCTTTGTGCTGAAAGGCTCGGTTTTGCGATAATATCAGTAACCCAACGAGCTGGAAAAGAATATGATATTGTAATTGGATCCATAGGTTTTACAATAGGAACAAAGCGCTGCTTTTCAATAGATCCACCTTGAAGAATTGAACCTAAATAAATATACCTCATTAACCCTTGAGTTGGTATATGTTCATTTGTTTCATAAATTAATGTATGTCCATTTCCACTACTCCATACACTATCTTTCAATAATTCAGAAGAACGAGTAACGGAGGTTTTATTAAATGAAGCAAAGCTTTCTGGATTATCCATTGAAATATTTATCACTTCTTGAGGGTATCTCTCAAGAAGAACATGATTAGAGCCACCCATTTCTTCAACTGTATCATCGGAACATGAAATTAAAAACATAATTGGCAAAATCAACAAATATACATACTGTTTCATAATTAATATAATTAAGGTTAATACTGAATATGTTAAAAATCAAAAGTACCATGTTTATAAGAG
>NZ_JADPLO010000134.1:0-3598 GCF_015667765.1 Bacteroides sp. 1001302B_160321_D4
TAGTGTTTAATAATATATTATTAATGTAATTTTTAAGTAGTTATGAAGAAAAATTTTGTTAGGGTAATGCTTTTCGGAGCGTTGACGCTTGCAGTCAGTACAACTGTAACGAGTTGTAAGGATTACGATGACGACATTAAAGGCTTGCAGGAGCAGGTCGATAATATTAAATCAACCAATCCTGTAAGCACAGAAGACATGAAAGCTGCTGTTGAGGAAGCGACAAAAGCTTTGGAAAAAAAGGTTAGTGATTTGAAGGCCGTGGTGGATGGTAAGGTTACTACCACTGATTTGGAAGCAAAGATTAAAGAGTTGGAGAAAGCGTTGGCAGCAGGAGACAAGACTGTAGCCGATGATTTGATAGCAGCTAAGAATGAACTTCAGTTAGCGATAGATGGAAAAGCCAGTCAGAGCACCGTTGATGCTATGAATGAAGATATTAAAAAGCTGAATGCAATGAAGACCACTCTTCAAGCTTTGATTGACGCTGAAAATAAATTTAAAGCTGATCCTACTGATTTGAGCGGCTTCGAAAACACTAGCTTTGACAAGTTTATCAATCAAAGCATCCTCAATGCATTGAAAGATGAGGGTGACAATAAAGGGGAAATTGCTGCCTATGTAATCAAAACTGTACAAGACGGTGTTGCTTCGAATGGTAAAGCATTAAATGACCACATCGAAGGGCTTGGAATCACAGGTGTAACAAGTCTGACGGATTTTGTAGATAAAATCTATAATGAAATCTTTAAAGAGGACGGCGTTATCAAATCTAAATTGGATGATTTGGATGAACTGTTGCAGGCTATTAATGCATACGTAGGTAGTGGTGAAGGTCAGCTTGCAGACTATCAAACTATTATCGACGAAATTATGGCAACAAGAGATGCTGTGACGGCACTTGCTCTTCCCGAAGGCAAGAACTTGACACAGGCTGTACAGGACATTATTGCTACTGAACTAGGAGATGCAAAGGCCACATTAGGTAAGTTGCAAACAGAATTGAAAGCAGAAATCACTGCCCTGAAAGGTATGATTCAGAGTATCGTATATGTGCCGGAATCAGCAGACAGAATAATAGAATTTACATCATTGAAAGTCGCTGAAACATCTCAATATACTACGGGGATTAGTTCTGCTCAAACCTGGCACGAAGTAGGTAATACCCTTGAAAAGAAAGTAAGATTCCGTGTATCTCCGGCTTCAGCAGTTGCAGAGCTGACTAAAGCGGATAGTAAATATACAATTACTACAGATGCTCAAGTGTTGACTCGTGCCGCTGGTGTATTCACGGTAGGTGCTGTAAAAGCAGTAGCTAATGAACCTAATTTGATAGAGGTGACTTTGAAAAAAGCAAGCGCTATCGAAGACAAAGGGTTTGCCGTAGCTCTGACTGTGATAGGTAAGGATGATAAAACAGAATATTCAGATATCTCTTCTGATTATTTTGCAATGACTCAACAGACACTTCATATCAATAAGATTGATTATAAATGGGCAGGTGGTACTGAACCGAACAGCCTTATAAAAGAAAACGCAGATGACAAGATTGACTATGCGGCAGGAAGTGCTTATGTGTTTACTGTAACTCCAGACGCTGACGGAACATCTACTAATGAAGTAGAGAAAACAGTAGACGAACTGGGTATTGACTTGTCTAAGTTTAAAGTTACCTATGCTAAATCTGGAGCGAATGAAGCTAAATTCACTTTAACAGAAGGTGTTTTAAAAGCTAATACAGATGCAGCGGTTGGTGATGTATGTCAGGTAACTCCTACTATTACAGTTACTCGTGATGGCGGAACAACAGACTTAAAAGGTACTGCCTATGCTCAAGTTACTCTAACAAGTAAGGGTGCTCCTGTAGCTCTCACATTCGATAAACTGAAATGGAACAGTGCTGCAAAGGTATACACGCTTACAGCCGATGGTACCGGTGCCGATAATCTGGCTGGTTTGACTGCTATTTTAACAGCACTTGGTACAACAGGGGCACCTGCTTCAAATTTGAGTGGTGCTACCAGTGTGTCTGATCCTGCTGATAACGCTGTAACACCTTGCATGATACTGGAAAGTAATGCCGTTAAAATCAAAGTGCCCGCAAATTATGTGACAACTAGTGAAAATGGCATCGATAAAGTATCTGTAATCCTGACAAAGGATAACAAGACTGTAACAGTTAGTGCCGATATTAAGGTCAGCGCAACTGCAGCTAGTGAACTCGTTTGGGATTGGAACTCATTGAACTCTACTCCGGGTCAGGAAATGATGATTATGTCACGTGAAGGTGGTGATAACGTGTCATCTGTGAAATTAACAAGAAACTTGACACAGGCTTATGAGGCTTCAGTCTTTACAGATCTTAACAAGAGAAAAACTGCCGGTGAGATTGTTATTGCACCTGCAATTTCTCCGGCAGGTATAGGAAGTGTAGATGGTTCTTCCTACGTTTATACTATTACTGCTGGTACTGTTGACTATTCTTATAAGAAAGAAGGTAAAGCAAATCCGATTTCAGTGACATTTGGTGTGACATCTAATGGTAAATCAATTGCTCCTGCTGATAACAAGAATGTAGTAAATATGCTTATGCCTGTTGATGAATTGAATGGTACATTAACTCTTCCGAAGATTCGTCTTAAAGAAACTTCAACTAAGGCTGATGAAATAGAATTATCAAAAGCTTTCAATCCAGCGGCTGAAAGTGAAAAGAATGGTTACAATTTCACTTGGAAAGACTCGAGAGGTAAAGAAATGTGGCCGACTAACGCTAGTGGTCAATTTAATGTTTCTGATGCTAAAGCTGCCCTTAAATTATACGGCCTGTCTATCAGTTTCGAACCGAAATCTGCGGATGACTTCAAGAAGTATTTTGATGTTGATGAATTGAAGGATAACGGTAAAGTGAAACTGAATACTGCTACTGCTGCACAGGAAATTATTGGTAGTGACATCTCGGCAGTAGTTGTTTTGAAAGCAACTTCTAAATGGGGAGATGTAGCCGGTGATGGAACAGAGTTTACAGTGACCTTTAAGAAAGGTGCTAAATAATAGAGATTGAAAATAAACCCTTCTTCACCTATGTGTGAAAAAGATATTTTTTACCCCAGAACAAAGCGAAGGACACAGCTTGTGAAAGTCCATCCTTCTATCTTTGTTCTTCTATTAGAAAAGGGATGCCTCCCCACATTTCCCACTGGCATCCCTTTTATCTTTACTCTTGGAACGTCTTTTTTTTGTTGTACTAGAATCAATTGCTAGTCGCCCATTTCCCTATAGGTAAAGGAGACGTCTCCAAGATACAGAAAGCCCGAGCTTGCGAAAGTCCGGGCTTTTCGTAATTTTGTGCAGTCATCATCCCCTTATTTTATCGTTCCTAAGTTTCCGGGGAAATGTGCAGAATGAATTATTGAAAAGAATCTTTTAACCTGCCATGACAAAGAGCTCTATTAAAAATATATATCTTTGCAAGAAAGGCATTGATTAATAAAAAAAAAAATATGAACCATAAAATTTATCCGATCGGTATTCAGAATTTTGAAAGCCTTCGTCAGGATGGCTATTTTTATATTGATAAAACGGCATTGATGTATCAAAT
>NZ_JADPLO010000135.1:0-3529 GCF_015667765.1 Bacteroides sp. 1001302B_160321_D4
TTTTGCAAAGGTAGTCAAAAATAGAAATATTCGGTAATAAAAACACGCAGCTTTGGAGAAAGTTAGTAATGCTGACCTTTCTTATATTTCCTTTATTTCCTTAGATGAACCATCTTCTGCCAGTTCTTTAATCTCTTTATTCAAAAACACAGAAAGTACAGTTCTTACTACAACAACTCCGCCCAAGATTGCCAGCTCATCCAAAGTAGGATCAACTACAGTTTTCAGAATGTCGGATGCGATTAGAAATTCCAGTCCCAGCAAAAGGTAACTGCCGAAATCTGCTCTAAGCTGCCGGATATTATTAATGGTATAAGTTCCGTTGAACCGTTTTATCTCATTGCGCAGGAAGGCAACGAAACCAACGAGCACACCATAGGTCACAATCAGTAGACTGATGACACTGATGATAGTGGCGAGTGTATTTAAGAATGTGAGTAGCATTGTTGTATAATGTTTAGTATCTGTTATATAAACAAGCGAAGTTGTATATTAGTTCTCAAATAGATCTTTCGTTAGGATTGAGTTCTCAATCTAATTTGTGTATCAATAAAATACAAATCTCCATCTATTCCATAAAGTACATTATTGGGGACAGCGTCAAACACTTCGTAATCATTATTATGAAATTCATCTATGTAGTCCATTTCAAAACCAAGTGCTTCCATATAAACAATAATTTCATCTTCTGTAGCTTCACGTTCTGCTAATATATAAGGTTGTGTGAGGACGGCGCAGAACTCTTGTTGGCTGTTATAAGAGAAACCTATCATTTGATAGGGAACATTGCCAAAGAACTTGTTGTGTGCAGCAATGCGGATGAAGAAGTTCTCCAAATCATCGCCTGCGTACTCAAAGTTGTTCAGCTTTACAACTATATCTTCATTTCCTGTATAGACTTCATTTTCTCCACCTTTACTTAAGAATTCTATATTCAAATTAGAGGGGGAAATCCATAAATTGTCTGAATTGGCAAATGAAATTAGCTCTTCAATTTGCCTTCTCTTATAGCTTTCTGTTGGTCCAAACGTTCTTGTTGCTTCTTCTTTTCTTCTAATGAGGCTGGCTGCTTGCTCCATAATGCTATTGACTTGCGAGTACGCTCTATCCATTGCTTGTGAAATTCGTTGATGTATTCCATAATTTAATTGATTATGAGTTTATGCAAATATAGTTATTTGGTTTATTTCCAAGAAAATTTAGTTGATAAATTGTATTTATTTTATTCGCTATTAATGTGAAGTAGACTTTAATATCATGTCTTTCCTTTTGAAATTAATAATGGAATGTATTCTTTAATGGTTCCAATAGTCTTTTTGTGAAGAATATGCTACAAAAATATAGTCTAGATTACCACAGATAAATGTGAATTTATTAGTTGAAAACGATTTACTTTGTACGTTATAAACTTACATTATAAATAAATGGATAAAGAACATATTTCAAGAGATGCTTTTTTTGCAATCTATGACTTTTTAGATAATGATAATGGGCCACGATGTCTTATAGATGAATTAGATGGTTTCAGATACTATTTTTGTAGTTCATCTTGGATTGAACGTGCTACATTAGATGTTTTTTCAAATGGAGTTTATTTGGGTGAAGTTGACTCTAACCACAGAAGACATGGGATTGGTGTATATGTTTTTAATAATGGAGGCATTTATCTGGGAGAATGGTCTCAGGGTGAGAGAGGTGGTAGGGGCTTTTATTATTCCGGCGGACAAGTATTCTGGGGTGAATGGAGTGCCGGAGAAAAGGACGGAAGAGGACATATTTGGCAAGTGAACTACGAATCGGAAGGGATTTATGCAAAAGGACGCGAGAAAACCAATATGTATACACGAACTCCACAAGGGTATAAACGCGGAGGAAATAGTAATAGTAGTTCTAGCTCTTCTGGTGGCTGTTGCGGATTAATCGTGGGAGGAATTATAATCTTTATGATATTGAAATTTATAGGTTGTGTATGATAATATAGGCGTGTACATGTTTTTTTGTAAACACATTTTTGTACTGCGTCAATTATAGCTTATATCAATAATAGAGAGCTTCCTAATAAATAATAAAAACTACGAGAGAAATCCCGTAGTTTTTTATTTGCATAATTAAATGAAGAGTCTAAAAGCTTTTTTAGCTCTGTTTTTTTAACCTCCTACGATACCTGAACAGTTTGCGCAAAATTCACAACCTATATTACAAATCTCGTTTTCTACTTTTGCTATAGCTTCTTCATTTTGTTTGAGTAGCATTTCAGCTTGTTGAATTAAATTTTCCATATAATTTATTTTTTAATTAATACTAGGAGGTATATAACCTCCGATTTTATTTTTATTGAAATATAAGTCTTTGATGTGTTTATAACATTCTACAGCTGCTTTTAGTGACAATAATTCATAGTTGGTGAGTTGCTCCTTCTTCGTATAGTATCTTATTTGGAATTCAGAAATGGTTTGTGCTTCTATTAATCGGAGATGGCACATACCTTTATCTCTACGACTAATATGTTTACGCTGAGAATAATTATATCCATAGCATGTCTTGCAAATTTTTAAAGCTGAACAGTGTTGACATTCTTGATCGATTAATTGTGTAGGGTCGCTCCAATCGATATTATTGATATCTTTTAAAACATTTTGATTCCCATGTACCATAGGTAGAAATAAATGACAAGGATATGAAGTTCCATCTGTGTCGTATATTGCGATTGTTGTTCCTATCCCACAATTTTTACGTGGAATTATATCATCTATTCTTGGCTCTAAGTACTCTTTGAAAAGAAAGTTGAAAGGATGTTCTATATGTTTGTCTGGATGTGTTAAGAAATAATTTCCAATAGTTTCTAATTCTTTTTTGTATATATTTATATCATTATCTTCCCAAATTTGTCCTTCCGCTAAAGAACTTGCAATTCTATATCCTTTTTCATATAAAGAGATAACTCCTTCTGCATAATGTCGAAGTGTGTCGTGAGAAAGAGTTAGTTTGAAATAAGAATTTGGCCATGTTTCTTTAACAAAGGCTATAGGGAGTGTGGATATATGGCATCCTCTATTTTTTTCTTGCATGGTTTCTGTGCCATCAACTGATATGACAAGTCTAAAATCTTCTTTTCTTCTAATTAGCCATTGCTTTATTTCGTCAGTTAGCAATGTTCCGTTAGTTGTAATTTGGAAAATGTAATTAAAGGATGGGGCTATTATTTTTACCCATTCATATATATCTTTAATTAGTGCGAAGTTTGTAAAGGGTTCTCCACCAAAAAGTTCGATGGCTAATCGTGTGTCCTTTCGAGCTTTTTTTGAATAAAGATTAAATTCTTTTTCTAATATTTCTTTTGCTATTTGAAAAGACATTTTTTTATTTGATTTATGTTTTTCAAAACAGTAGACACAATTGAGATTACATATATGTGTTATCATCAATGTGCATACTCTATTTGTTTTTATTGACTGACTGTTGGATAAAGAATTTTCCATATTTCTTTTTTTATAGATTTACTTGATTTATTAGTGCATAGAATATTTTG